>JAIWOM010000243.1 GCA_020216895.1 Microcella sp. | reverse complement strand
CTGCCGGTGCTCAGCGCCGAGCCGCCGGCCGTGCTCGGCGAGGTCATCGGCGCGGTCGACGCCCGCACCCTGCTGCGTGCGCTCGCCAGCGGCGAGGTGACCGCGGCTGATCCGATCACCGCGGCGATGGGCCCGAGTCTGCCGCTGGTCGGCGCGCACGAGAGCCTGCAGGCCGCGCAGGAGCGCTTCGGCGAGCGGGGGGCCGGGGGGCAGCATCCGGAGACCCTGCTCGTTCTCGACGGCGGCAACCCGATCGGCCTCCTGAACCGCACCGACCTGATCACCGCGCTCGCCGGAGGGGCCGCATGACCGAGCACGGCAGCGCCCCTCACGGCATCGCGTCCCCCGACCCGCACATCCTGCAGGGCTTCGCCACCCGTGCGATCCACGCCGGGCAGGAGTTCGACCCGACGACCGGCGCCGTCACGCCGCCGGTCTACTTCACGTCGACCTTCGTGCAGCGCTCGATCGGCGACCTGCGGGGCGGCTACGAGTACGCCCGCGGCGGCAACCCGACGCGCGATGCTCTGCAGGCGCAGCTCGCCTCGCTGGAGGCGGGCAATCACGCCTTCAGCTTCGCCTCCGGGCTCGCCGCCGAGGACGCCCTGCTGCGCGCGGTGCTGCGCCCCGGTGACCACGTCCTCATGGGCAACGACGTGTACGGCGGCACGCATCGGCTGGTCCGCCGCATCTTCGGTCCGTGGCAGATCGCGCTCACCACGGTCGAGCTCGGCGACCTCGACATCGCGCGCGAGGCCCTCGAGCGCCTGCGCCCGCGGGTGCTGTGGCTCGAGACGCCGTCGAACCCGCTCATGAAGATCACCGACGTCACAGCGCTCGCCGAGATCGCGCACGCCGTCGGCGCGCTCGTCGTGGTCGACAACACCTTCGCCACGCCCTACCTCCAGCAGCCGCTCGTGCTGGGTGCCGATGTCGTCGTGCACTCGACGACCAAGTACCTGGGCGGGCACTCCGACGTGCTCGGCGGCGCGGTCATCACCAACGACGCCGAGCTGGCCGAGCAGGTGCAGTTCCAGCAGTTCGCGGCGGGTGCTGTCTCCGGTCCCATGGATGCGTGGCTCACCTCGCGCGGCATCAAGACGCTGGCCGTGCGCATGGAGCGCCACTCGGCCAACGCTCACGCGATCGCGGATGCCCTGCAGGGGCATCCGGCCGTCACCCGGGTCTACTACCCGGGCCTGCCGTCGCACCCCGGGCATGAGCTTGCCGCGCGGCAGATGCGCCTGTTCGGGGGGATGCTGTCGCTCGAGCTCGCCGACGGTGCCGCTGCTGCGCGCGCCTTCGCCGAGGGGCTGCGCGTCTTCCAGCTGGCCGAGTCACTGGGCGGCGTCGAGTCGCTCGTGAACTACCCGAGCGCCATGACGCACGCCTCGGTGCGGGGCACCGAGCTGGAGGTGAGCGACGCGATCGTGCGCCTGTCGGTCGGCATCGAGGACGTCGCCGACCTGGTGGCCGACGTCGAGCAGGGGCTCGCGGCGCTCTCATAACGGAGTCACGCTCGCGTGAGCGGGCGCGGGCGGCCACCCGGCGTGCATAATGGGGCGCGGATGTGACCGTACACATCCAGACCTGACAGGACGACGATGACCACGGAGACCGAGAGGCCGATCGAACCCGAACGGGTGCGCGCGCCGAACATCCGTGATGTCGCGCGCGTCGCCGGCGTCTCGTACCAGACCGTCTCGCGGGTGCTCAACGACAGCCCGAACATCCGCCCCGAGACGCTGCAGCGCGTGCGCGACGCGATCGACGAGCTCGGCTATCGGCCGAACCAGGCCGCGCGGGCCCTCGTCACCAGCCGCTCGCGCACCATCGGCGTGCTCGCCGCCCAGACGGTGCACTACGGGCCGGCCACGAGCATCCAGGCCATCGAGACCGCGGCCCGCGAGGCCGGCTACCGCCTCTCGATCACGAACATCACCTCGAGCGAGTACGCCTCGATCAAGAGCGGCCTCGACTACCTCATGAGCCAGGCGATCGAGGCGCTCGTCGTCATCGCGCCCCAGGTGCGCGTCTTCGAGGCGATCAACGATCTGCAGGTCGGGGTGCCGTTCGTGACCCTCGAGGCGACCGGTATGAACACCGACCACTCGCTCTGGGTCGACCAGGTGATGGGCGCGCGCATGGCCACTCGACATCTGATCGAGCTCGGACACACCGAGATCATGCACATCTCGGGCCCGCAGGACTGGATCGAGGCCGAGGCGCGCATGCAGGGGTTCCTGCGCGAGCTGGGCGACGCCGACCTGCGCACCCGGGCACCGATCCTCGGGGACTGGACGGCCTCGTTCGGCTACTACGCGGGCCTCGAGCTGCTGCGCTACCGCGATTTCACGGCGGTCTTCGCGGGCAACGACCAGATGGCGCTCGGCTTCATGCACGCCTGCCGCGAGTTCGGCCTGTCGGTGCCGGGCGACATCTCGATCGTCGGGTTCGACGACGTGCCGGAGGCGGCGCACTTCGCCCCGCCCCTGACCACCGTGCGCCAGAACTTCGCCGAGATCGGCCGCCGGGCGATCGCCCTGCTGCTCGGCGAGCTGCGGGGCGACACCGAGCTCAGCCACGAGCCGGTGCAGCCCGAGCTGGTGATCCGGCAGTCCACCGCGCGCGTGTCCTGAGCGCCGACCGCTGACCGGTTGGTGCTGATCGGTTGGTGCTGACCGAATGCAGTTGAGCACCTTCGGCCGACCGACGACCCGTTGTTATCGACTTGTGACCGTTTCGCTCGGCTCCCCGGTTGACAGATGTGACCGTTTCGTCGCTAGAGTGCAGTCAC
>JAIWOM010000242.1 GCA_020216895.1 Microcella sp. | reverse complement strand
CGAGGCGGCGAGGCGCGCGCTCCAGTCGTCGCGCCGGCGGGTGAAGGGCGCGCGGCCGACGAGGGCCGCCCAGTCGGCGGTGACGAGCACCGAGCGCGCGTCGGTGTTGACGAGCCAGTCGTGGTCGAGCAGCTCGAGCAGGGCGTCGACGGCGAGCCAGCGGTGGGTGGCACCGTGGTCGAGCGTGCGTGCCGCCTCGGCGATCACGTTGGCGTTGAGCTTGCCGGCGAACCGCGTGCCCTGCTCGCTGCCGAGCACCCGCGACCGCTCGTGCACCGCGTCGGAGGCGAACTCGCGACTGAACGGCGGCGGCTGCCCGCCGTGCACGCGGTCGGCGTTGCTGGCCGTGGCCTGCACCGTGGGGGCGAGCTGGGCTCCGCCGACGTTGCCCGGCTCGACCTTTGCGTGCACGAGCACCTCGCGGCGGGCATCCCCGCGCAGCAGGAACCCGAGGGTGCCGATCTCGCGCTGCTCGAGCAGCGGCTGGTCACCCTCGGGCGTGCGCACGCCGACGACGCGGAAGAAGCGATCGCTGCGGTGCCGGATCGCTCCGTCACGGAGCGCCCAGTCGGCGCTGTCGCCGAGGCGGCGGGCGTCGACCCGGAGGTCGGCGTCGGCCGTGACCTCGCCCAACCAGCGAACGAGCTCGTCGCTGTCGGGGGTCACGGTCGCGCGGGGATCAGCCGAACCAGAGCGCGAGCTCGCGCGCGGCGGTCTCGGGCGAGTCGGAGCCGTGGACGAGGTTCTGCTGCACGCGCAGTCCCCAGTCGCGGCCGAGGTCGCCGCGGATCGTGCCGGGCGCGGCCGTCGTCGGGTCAGTGGTGCCGGCCAGCGAGCGGAAGCCCTCGATGACGCGATTGCCGGCGACGCGGGCGGCGACGACGGGGCCCGACTCCATGAACTCGATGAGCGGCTCGTAGAACGGCTTGCCCTCGTGCTCGGCGTAGTGGGCGGCGAGCAGGTCGCGGCTGGGCTGCACCATGCGCAGGTCGACGAGCTGGTAGCCCTTGGCCTCGATGCGGCGCAGGATCTCGCCGGTCAGGTTGCGGGCGACGCCGTCGGGCTTGATGAGGACGAGGGTCTCTTCGACAGAGGTGGTCACGATGCTCCTTCGGTTGCGGCGCGCTTGGCTGCGTCGAGCTGGCCGCCCTTGACGACGCCGTAGATCCAGAATCCCACGAACACGGCCGCGGTGACGGCCGCGAGCACCTCGATGAAGCCGGTGGCGAGCAGCGCGAGCTGCACGGCGCTGCCGAACCAGACGCCCCAGGTGTAGCGCGCGACGCGGGCGGCGACGATCAGCAGCACGATGAACGCGGCCGCGCCGCCGAATACGGCGGCGGAGGGCAGCACCTCGAGGCCGTTGATGGCGAGCGCGCCGAAGACGACGGCGAGCACCTCCATCACGATCGTCACCTGCAGCAGCGACTCGCGGGCGCCCTTCTCGCGGCGGGGGCGGCGAGGGGATGCGGAGCCGTCGCCGGCGCGGGGCTCAGGCTCAGGGGCAGTGGTGTCGGTCACAGCATCCAATTCTGCTCGCGCGCGATGAGCATCGCCTGACCGACCATGGTGACCGAGCCGGTGATGAGGATCGCGTCGTTGGGGCCGGCGGCCTCGCGGGCCTCGGCGATGGCGACCGCGAGGTCGGGCTCGATGCGCACCCGGTCGGGGCCGGCGACCGCGTCGACCGTCTCGGCGAGGGTCGAGGCGTCGATCGCGCGGGCCGAGTCGGAGCGGCTGACGATGAAGCGGTCGACCACCGGGTCGAGCGCCTCGATGATGCCGCGGTCGTCCTTGTCGGCGAGCACGCCGACGATGGCCGTGATCGAGTCGAAGGCGAACGAGCTCAGCAGGGCGCGGGCGAGCGCCTGGGCACCGTGCGGGTTGTGCGCGGCGTCGACGAGCACGCTCGGCTCGATTCCGATGAGCTGCAGGCGGCCGGGGCTGGTGACGGTCGCGAGACCCTCGGCGACGACGTCGTCGGCGAGGCGCTGGGCGCCGTCGCCGAGGAACGACTCGACCGCGGCGATGGCGACCGCGGCGTTGTGCGCCTGGTGCTCGCCGTAGAGGGGCAGGAAGAGGTCGCGGTACTCCCCCGCCCGGCCGCGCACGTCGATGACCTGCCCGCCGACCGCGAGCCGCGCATCCAGGAGGGCGAAACCGACCCCCTCGGCGACGAGGCCGGCCTCGTTGTGCTCGGCGGCGCTCGACAGCTCGTCCATCGCCTCGGTCTGCTGCAGGGCGGTCACGACGGTCGCGGCGGGCTTCACGATGCCAGCCTTCGTGCGCGCGATCTCGCCGACGGTCGCGCCGAGGAACCGCGTGTGGTCGAGGTCGATCGGCGTGAACACGGCGACGTCGCCGTCGGCGACGTTGGTCGAGTCCCACTCGCCGCCCATGCCGACCTCGACGACGGCGACGTCGACGGGCGCGTCGGCGAAGGCCGCGTAGGCGAGCACGGTGAGCGCCTCGAAGGTGCTCAGCGGGGGCTCGCCGCTGGCCGTCAGCTCGGCGTCGACCATGAGCAGGTACGGCGCGATGTCGGCCCAGGTGTCGGCGAGCGCGCGGTCGCCGATCGGCTCGCCGTCGATCACGATGCGCTCGTTGACGAGCATGAGGTGCGGGCTGGTGAGCAGTCCGGTGCGCAGGCCGTAGGCGCGCAGGATGCTCTCGATCAGCCGCGCGGTCGACGTCTTGCCGTTCGTGCCTGTGAGGTGGATCATCGCGAAGCTGCGCTGCGGGTCGCCGAGCAGCTCGACCGCGCGCCGGGTGGGCTCGAGCCGCGGCTGAGGCACGGCCTCGCCGGAGCGCGCGAAC
>JAIWOM010000241.1 GCA_020216895.1 Microcella sp. | reverse complement strand
CCGCCCGCCGGGCCGCTGCCGTGGCCGCGCTCGTGCTCGTGCCCACCCTGCTGCTCACCGCCTGCGTTCCGGCGTGGCTGCAGGGCCTCGTCAACGGCGGCGAGACGTCGACCCCGACCGGCGAGGAGGTCGCCGAGCAGCTGCGGCCGTACTACACGCAGGTGCTCACCTGGACGGACTGCGGCGGGGGCGCGCAGTGCGCGACGGCCACCGCGCCGCTCGACTGGGAGGACCCCGGCGCCGGCGACGACATCGAGCTGGCCCTCGTGCGGCACCCGGCAACGAGCGGTCAGTCGCAGGGCTCGCTGTTCATCAACCCCGGCGGCCCCGGCGCCTCGGGCTTCGACTTCGTGCGAGACAGCGTCGACTTCGCCGTCAGCGCCGACCTGCAGCGCGAGTTCGACATCGTCGGGTGGGACCCTCGTGGCGTCGGCCGCTCGAGCGCGGTCGCCTGCTACACCGACCCCGCCGATCTCGACCAGTTCATCTTCGGCATCCCCGAGGCCGAGTTCGGCACGCCGGAGTGGGAGGCCGAGGTCACCGAGAGCTCCATCGCCTTCGCCGAGGCGTGCGCCGAGAACACAGGCCCGCTGCTCGAGTTCGTCGACACGAACAGCACAGTGCGCGATCTCGACATGCTGCGGGCGATCGTGGGGGATGCCCAGCTGAACTACCTCGGATACTCCTACGGCACCGACATCGGCGCCCGCTACGCCGACCGGTTCCCCGAGAAGGTCGGGCGGCTCGTGCTCGACGGAGCGACCGACCCGACGACGACCACGTTCGAGGTCGTGCTCGCGCAGTCGGAGGGTTTCGAGAACGCGCTGCGCGCCTACCTCGAGGCGTGCCCCGAGACGGAGGCCTGCCCCTTCCCCGGCTCGGTCGACGAGAGCCTCGCGCTGATCCGCGAGCTCTACGACCGGCTGGATGCCGACCCGATCCCGGCCGATGACGGCCGGTTCTTCGACGGCGCCGTGCTCGACATCGCCATCGCCACGGCCCTGTACGACGAGGGCTCGTGGTCCTTCCTCAGCCAGATGTTCACCGAGCTGCGGACGGGCATCGTCGACACCGGCTTCCTGCTCGCCGACTTCTACTACGGGCGTGAGAACGGCGAGTACATCGACAATTCGCTCGAGGCCTTCATCGCCATCAACTGCCTCGACTACCCGGTCGAGACCGACCGCGAGGTCATCGCCGAGCAGAACGAGCAGATCCGTGCGGTCGCGCCGACCACGGCCGACCCGTCGCCGCTCGGTGACGTGCTGTGCGCCAACTGGCCGTACGCGTTCGAGGGCGAGCTCGGCCCGGTCAGCGGTGCCGGCGCCGCGCCGATCCTCGTCGTCGGCACGACGGGCGACCCGGCGACGCCATACCAGTGGGCGGAGGCGCTGGCCGAGCAGCTCGAGAGCGGCGTGCTGCTGACCTGGGTCGGCGAGGGGCACATCGCCTACGACGAGGGCGACCCGTGCATCGTCGATGCCGTCGACGCCTACTTCATCTCGGGCACCGTCCCGGAGGACGGGCTCGTCTGCCAGGGCTGACCGCTGCGTCGGCCGGCGGTCGCCGTCGGGTCTGCGCCCCCAGGAAGAATCGGCTAAGCTTTCACACCGTGCCGCGGCTCGCCGCGTGCGCCGCCTTAGCTCAGACGGCAGAGCGATTCACTCGTAATGAATAGGTCAAGGGTTCGATTCCCTTAGGCGGCTCCGTAAGCAACCTGCTCCGCTCCGGTTCGTCCTGGTGCGCTGACGCTGTCGCGTCATGGGGTTCGATTCCCTGAGGCGGCTCCACTTCTCCCTCTCACGCTCCGCTCGTTTACCGTGCGCCGACGCTCGCGCATCCCATGCACGCCTGTGCGGCGTGGGATGCTGATGCCGATGAACTCCGCCCCCGAACAGCCCGGCATCGACGAGCCCGTCCCCGAGCCTCCCGCTGCTGAACCGCCGGCCAGCGCGCCGACGGCGCTGCGGCGCACGGTGCTCATCGTCGCCGCGATCAACGCCGCCTACTTCGTCGTCGAGGTCGCGGTAGCGCTCGCGATCGGCTCAGTGGCGCTGCTCGCCGACAGCGTCGACTTCCTGGAGGACACCGCGGTCAACCTGCTGATCGCCCTCGCGCTCGGCTGGTCGCTCGCCGCGCGGGCGCGGGTCGGGAAGGTGCTGGCCCTGGTGATCCTTCTGCCGGCGGTCGCCGTCGTCGTGCAGGTCGTGCTGAAGGTCGGCGACCCCGATGCGCCGGCCGTGACACCTCTCGTGCTCGCGGCCGCCGGGGCCGCGCTGGTCAACCTGGTGTGCGCGCTGCTCCTGGCTCGCATCCGCGCCGCCGGAGGCTCGATGGTGGGCGCCGCCTGGTACGCGGCCCGTAACGACGTGATCATCAACCTCGCCATCATCGCGATGGGGTTCCTGACGCTCCTCGTCGGCACCGGCTGGCCCGACATCGTGCTCGCCGTTCTCATCATCGTGCTCAACGGGCGCGCCGCGCTCCTCGTCTGGCGGCTTGCGGGCGAGGAGAGCCTCGCGGCCCGCGCGCTCGCGGGGGAGGACCTCGACGATGACTGACCCGATGCCCGTCAACCCCTCGGAGCCGGCCCGGCACCCGCGCCTGGTGACCGCCGCCGCGATCGCTGCGACCATCGGCGCCGGCGTGCTCGTCGCCACCCAGCATCGCGTCAACGGCGATCTCGGGCAGCGCCTCGACGACGGATTCACCGCCGCGCTCATCTCGTTCGGCAGCGGCTGGCTGCTGCTCATGGCCGTGCTCGTCGTGTCGCCGCGCGGGCAGCGCGGCCTCCGCGCCCTCCGCACCGAGGTGCGGGCCGG
>JAIWOM010000240.1 GCA_020216895.1 Microcella sp. | reverse complement strand
CCGGTCATGGGAGCGGTGCTCGCCCCGCTCGCCGAGCAGGGGCAGCGGATGCTCACCGCGACCCTCGGCGGCGACAAGGTCATCCGCACGCGCCTGCGGCAGTCGGGCTCGACGGTCACGCTCGCCGGCCACCGCACGCGCCAGCTGCTCGGAGCCCTGCTGGGCGCCGGTCTCGGCCTCGCTCTCGCGCTGGCCGCCGCCCAGAATGGAGCGCCCGTGGTCGTCACAGCGATCGCCGCGGTGGTAGCCGGTGCCGTCGGTGGCATCGCGGCGACGGATGCTCTCCTCGCCCGCGCGGCTCGCCGCCGCTCGGCGCGCATTGCCGAGGAGTTCCCGACCGTGGTCGAGTTTCTCGCCCTCAGCGTCGCGGCCGGCGAGAGCATCCTGGAGGCGCTGCGACGCGTCGCCCGCACCGGGTCGGGAGAGCTGGCGGGCGAGCTCGATCGCGTCGTGCAGCGCGCCGCCGCGGGTCAGCCGCTCGGCAGCGCCTTGGCCGAACTCCGCGACGACCTCGCCCTGCCCGCCGTCGGTCGCCTCATCGATCAGGTGCTCGCTGCCCTCGACCGCGGTACCCCGCTCGCCGAGGTGCTGCGCGCCCACGCGCTCGACGCCCGCGACGAGTCGAAGCGCCGCCTGCTCGAAGCCGCCGGAACCCGCGAGGTCGCCATGCTCGTACCGCTGGTGTTCCTCATCCTGCCGGTGACGGTGCTGTTCGCCGTGTGGCCCGGGCTCATGGTGCTGCAGCTCGGGTTCTGAGGTCGGCGACGCACGGCTCGAGCCTGAGGTGCCGGAGCCGAGCCGTCGATCGTGCCACCTCACCGCGAGTGCTCGTCACAGTGTGGGTAGGCTTCACACATGCCTTCCCCCTCGCAGCGCGACGGCGTGGAGGTGTCTCCCGTCCGGTTTCCGCACCCGAATCGCCTCGAGTTCGATGTCGCCGTTCGTGGTGAGGTGACGACCGTATGGTTCGAGGCGGATCGACCGGTGGCACGCTCGGCGGCTCCGGTGCTGCCCTCGGTGCTGCCTGTTGCGATGCGGGTCGGGGCTCCGCTAGAGCTTCTCGATGAGCACGATGCCGTGGCGATCGAGAACGCCGCCCGTGCGGCGCAGACGCTGCACGGCTGGTTTTCCGATCTGACGCCTGTTGCGGTAGCTGCGCGAGCGGCGACAATCGACGACCGTTCCGCGGGCGGGGTCGGGTGCTTCTTCAGCGGCGGTGTCGACTCGTACTTCTCCGCTCTCCAGCACCTCAACGAGGTCTCCCACCTCATCTTCGTGCATGGCTTCGACATCGAGATCGCCGACGAGGCGCTCGCCGCGAAGGCCATCAGCGAGGCGCGGTCCGCGGCGGCGGAGCTCGATCGAGAGCTCATCGTCGTGCGCACCAACGTCCGGGCCCTCTCAGAACCCCATGTCGCGTGGGGAGACTGCTATCACGGGGCCGCGCTCGCGGCGGTCGCTCATCTGCTGGGCAATGACCTCGGTCGCGTCATCGTCCCCGCCTCATACCACGTCAGCGATCTCTTCCCCTGGGGTTCGCATCCTGATCTCGACCCGTGGTGGTCGTCGTCGCGCCTGACGCTGGTCCATCACGGTGAGGAGTTCACTCGACCGCAGAAGGTCGCCGCGATCGCCACGAGCCCTGTGGCGATGGCGCATCTCCGCGTCTGCTGGGAGAACCAGGGGGGTCGTTACAACTGCGGCAAGTGCGAGAAATGCGTCCGGACGATGATCAACCTCCGTGCCGCGGGCGCTCTCGAGCGCTGCGCCACGCTTCCGAACACGATCGACATCGCCGGCGTGCGCGACGTGCGGACCGATCATGGCGTCGTGCTTTTCGCGAGGGAGAACATCGCGGCCATGCGCGAGAGCGGTGCTTTTGATCGGGAGCTCGAGCGTGCCCTCCGGTCGCTGATTCGTCGCGCCCGGATGGAGGAGATCCGCCACCGACTCCACCGCTGGGTGGCGCGGCGCTGACTGTGTCGTCGTGCCGTGGCGGTTCGTCTGTGGAGAGCGCCGTCGCGGTCTGACGGTGTGCGACCACAATCGCCCGTATGCGCAGAATCCTCGACTTTCTCACCGGAGCCGACGACGACCGCGGCGACGTCCCCGGCTGGGTGCTCATCACCCTCATGACCGCCGGTCTCGTGATCCTCATCTGGGCGCTCGCCGGGCCCGCGCTGCAGGGCGTCTTCCAGCAGGCGATCGACCGCGTCACCGGCTTCTAGCCATGCGGTGGCGGCAGCGCCTCACCGACGACCGCGGCTCGGCCCCGGTCGAGTTCGTGCTCGTCGGCACGCTGCTCACCCTGGTGACGCTCAGCGTGCTCCAGGTCGCGTTCGCCCTGCACATTCGCACGACCCTCATCGATGCGGCCGCCGAGGGCGCCCGCTTCGGAGCCCTCGCCGACTCCACCCTCGAGGCCGGCATCGAGCGCACGCGCGAGCTCGTCTCGACGGCGCTCGGGGAGGGCTACGCGCAGAGCATCTCGGCGGGCACGGGGGCGTACGGCGGGCATCCCGTCGTCATCGTCACGGTGCGCGCCCCGCTGCCGCTCATCGGCATGGCCGGCCCGCCCGACGCCCTGGAGGTGACCGGCCGTGCGGCGCTCGAGCCCCTTCGATAACACTGACGGATGCGGAGACCGCGGCTCCGCCTCCCTCGAGTTCCTCGTCGCGGGCCTGCTGATGCTCGTCCCGCTCGTCTACCTGATCCTCACGCTCGGCACGATCCAGTCGGCGGCGCTCGCCACGGAGGGGGCCGCGCGGCAGGCGGCTCGGGTCTTCGTGCAGGCGCCGAGCACCGCCGTCGGCGCCGCGGCGGCCCA
>JAIWOM010000239.1 GCA_020216895.1 Microcella sp. | reverse complement strand
GGCGCGGAGGAATCGACGCCCCCGGCCAGCAAGAGCTCCGCGCGGCGCGGCCGTGCCGCCATGCCGAGCTGGGACGAGATCGTCTTCGGCGCCCGTCCCGACGACGACCCGGCCTAGCCGACACCGCCGTGAGCGGCGGCGGCGACCAGCGGCAGTGGTCAGCGCGCGAAGGCGCCCCAGCGCCCGAGCGGAACGCGGCGCTCGTCGTCGCTGAACGATCCGTGCTGGCCGACCATCGCCAGGGCCGACCGCTCCGCCGTCCGCTCGTCGTAGTAGGCGACCTCCGAGCGCGCAGCCACGATGACGTCTCCGATGCGCTCTGCCGCCTCCGGCGTGACGCGACCGAACCACCCGGCCTCGATGGCCTCCGCCCGGGTGACCACCCAGGCCCGGCCCGCCTCAGCCGCGCGCCAGCGCTCGACGACCTCGGGCAGGCGCTCCGGCTCATCGACCTGTAGGTGCAGGCACCGCGGCTCGCCCGCCACATGCCGGATGCCCTGCCACAGCGCGCTGCCGCCCTCGACCACCAGCCGGCGCTCGGGCGGGACGTCGAGCATGCCGTGATCGGCGGTGAGCAGCACCCCGGCATCGGTCGGCAGCCCGCGCTCGAGCGGCGCGAGCGCCGCATCCAGATCCTCCAGCCGACGCGTCCACGCTCCCGAGCCGACGCCCTCCGCGTGCCCCGCCTGATCGAGCTCGGGCACATAGACGTAGACCAGCCGGCTCTCGGGGCCGCGCAGCAGGTCGACGGCCGCGGCGAGGCGGTCGGCGATCGAGCGGTGCGCCTCGAAGCGCGCGCCGCGCAGCACGGCGGTCGTGAAGCCGGTGTCGCGATAGCGCTCGGCACCCACCACGACCGGTTCGATGCCGCGGGCCGCGGCGTGCTCGAAGACGGTGGGGTGCGGCTGCCACTGCTCGGGGCGCGCCCGATCGTCCCAGCCGCGGAGCAGGTTGCCGACCCGATCGTTCCGGCGATCGAGGGCGCTGTAGCCGGTCAGGCCGTGCTCGCCCGCCGCCAGGCCGGTGGTCAGGGTGGCGAGAGCGGCCGCCGTCGTGGTCGGGAAGCCCGCATCGATCGATCCCCCGCGCCGGGGAGCCGCGGCGGCGAGCCGACGAGCGTGGCCCGCCCGCGGGCGCAGAGCGGACATCCCGAGACCGTCGACGAGGACGACGGCAGCGCTGCGCACCGGAGCGAGGGAGAGGGTGCTCGCCGAACCCTCGATCGCGGCGAGCGCACCGGTCAACACGTCGGCGAGTGACGGGGACTGGCCGCGTGCCGCCGGTAGCATGGGGGCCATCCTATGACTCCCCCTCCTGCCTCCCGCTCCCGGGGCTCCGAGCCCTCCGCCGCGCCGATCACCGAGCGCATCGACGACGTCGACCTCGCCGATGAGATGCAGGGCTCCTTCCTGGAGTACGCGTACTCGGTCATCTACTCGCGCGCGCTCCCGGATGCCCGCGACGGCCTGAAGCCCGTCCAGCGCCGCATCCTCTACATGATGAGCGAGATGGGCCTGCGGCCCGACCGCGGCCACGTGAAGTCGGCGCGCGTCGTCGGCGAGGTCATGGGCAAGCTGCACCCGCACGGCGACGGTGCGATCTACGACGCGCTCGTGCGGCTGGCGCAGGACTTCACGCTGCGCGTGCCCCTCGTCGACGGGCACGGCAACTTCGGTTCGCTCGACGACGGCCCGGCGGCCTCGCGCTACACCGAGGCCCGCCTCCGGCCCGAGGCGATGGCGATGGTCGACGACCTCGACGAGGACGTCGTCGACTTCGTGCCGAACTACGACAACCAGCTGACGCAGCCCTCGGTACTGCCCGCGGCCTTCCCCAACCTGCTCGTCAACGGGGCGAGCGGCATCGCCGTCGGGATGGCCACGAACATGGCGCCGCACAACCTGATCGAGGTGGCGACCGCCGCGCGGCACCTGCTCGAGAACCCCGAGGCCTCGCTCGAGGAGCTGATGGCGTTCGTGCCGGGCCCCGACCTCCCGACCGGCGGCACCATCGTCGGTCTCGACGGCGTGCGCGAGGCCTACGCGACCGGGCGCGGCTCGTTCCGCACGCGCGCGAAGGTCTCGATCGAGCCCATCACGGCGCGCAAGACCGGCATCGTCGTCACCGAGCTGCCCTACCTCGTCGGCCCCGAGAAGGTGATCGAGAAGATCAAGGACGGCGTGCAGTCGAAGAAGCTCGCCGGCATCAGCGACGTCACCGACCTCACCGACCGCCGCAACGGCCTGCGCCTCGTCATCGGCATCAAGACCGGGTTCAGCCCGGAGGCGGTGCTGGAGCAGCTCTACCGCTTCACGCCGCTCGAGGACGGCTTCTCGATCAACGCCGTCGCCCTCGTCGACGGGCGGCCGCAGACGCTCGGGCTCGTCGACCTGCTCCGCGTCTACCTCGATCACCGCATCGCGGTCGTCACGCGCCGCAGCGCCTACCGGCTCGCCCGGCGTCAGGAGCGCCTGCACCTCGTGGAGGGTCTGCTCATCGCGATCCTCGACATCGACGAGGTCATCCAGGTCATCCGCACCTCCGACGACGCCGATGCGGCTCGCACACGCCTCATCGACGTCTTCGACCTCAGCCAGCTGCAGGCCGAGTACATCCTCGAGCTCCGCCTGCGGCGGCTCACGAAGTTCAGCCGCATCGAGCTCGAGACGGAGCGCGATCAGCTGCGGGCCGAGATCGCCGAGCTCGAGGCGCTGCTGGCCGATCCGGCGCGCGTCCGCGCCGCCGTCGGTGCGGAGCTCGACGCGACGGCTGAGCGCTTCGGCACCCCACGCCGCACCCTCCTCACCGAGGCCAGCGGCGCCGCCGCACCCGCCC
>JAIWOM010000007.1 GCA_020216895.1 Microcella sp. | reverse complement strand
GCGTGCGCCTGCCGGTACACGGGCAACGGCCTACAGGTTCGGCGTTCCGCCGGCCGCCCTGACACCACGTGACGACGCCGACCGCGTGGTGCTCGACGTCGATGTGTCGGTCTATGCGGGGGTGGTGTTCGCGTGAGTCACGCAGAAGCTCGACGGTTCATGGTCATCGGCGGAGGCGCTCGAGGGATGCTGTTCACGCAGATCCTCGAGAAGCGGCTCGGCCACACCGTGGTGGCGATCGTCGAGCCCCACCTGCCGAGTCATGCGTTCGTCCGGCACATGCTGGATGAGGACGGAATCGTCGGCCCGGACATCATCGATGACGCTGAGACCGCGTTCGACCGGTACCCCGCAACGGAGATCGACGGGGTGTTCATCATGACGCCGGAGTGGACGCACGCGGAGGTCTTCCGGTCGGTGACCGACCGTGGCTACAACGTCTTCCTCGAGAAGCCGATCGCTACCAGCGTCGAGGACGTTGAAGAGATCAGCGCTATTGCCGAGTCCTACCCGGGTGTCATCCAGCTCGGGTTCGTGCTGCGGTACTCGACGTTCTACCGGAAGGTCAAGGAGTGGCTGGACGGTCGTCCCCTGGGCCGAATCGTTACGCTGCAGCTCAATGAGCGGCTGACCGTCGAGCACGGTATGAAGTTCAAGCGATCCTGGCATCGAAAGGTCGCTTACACCGGCGGCTTCATGAACGAGAAGTGCTCTCACGACCTCGACCTGATGTGCTGGTTCAAGGAGGATGACGGCGCGAAGCCCGTTCGTGTCGTGTCGATGGGTAACCGGGGTTTCGCCACGGAGGACCGCGGGCAGACGAACTGCTCGACGTGCACGATCGCGGATTGCCTCTTCCGGGATTCGCCGCTGAACTACGCCAAGCAGGTCGGCGGCACGGTCCTCCTGGATTCCACGGCAGCCGTCGATTCGTGCCTCTACAACAACGACTCCGACATCAATGACAACCAGACCGTGATGATCCAGTTCGACGATGGCAGTCACGGGGTGTTCTCGACAGTGGCGATGAGCGGGTTGCACGGTCGCGACCTGATGATCCACCTCGAGTACGGCATGATCTGGGGCAACCTCGAAGAGGGTCGGCTGACCAAGGTCGATTACCGCACCGGCGCGACAGAGGTCTTCGGCGTCGAGGGCATGGACATGCACGGTGGAGGCGACGAGCAGGTGGTCCACGAGTTCGTGGAGTGCACCGTGTCGGGTTCGCGGCCCCTCGCCCGTGTCGAGGATGGGGCGCGAGCCTCTCTCCTGGCTCTGCTGGCGGATGCCTCCATCGCGCAGCTCGCCATCATGGATGTCGCTCGATGACCCTCGACATCGGTGCTGCCCGCGATGACGGCGATGTTGAGAGTTTCGCCCGACTAGCGGATGAGGTGTTCTTCGGCGGCCGCTCATCGTTCCGGATGCGCTACCCGGCCGCGTTCTCGTCCGGCAACAGGGAGAACCTCATGGTCGCCCGCGACGGGGCGCGGGTGGTCGCGGGCGTCGCGAGTTACCGTGCGCGCCTCCGACTCGCACCGACCCTCGTGCTGGAGACGGCGGCGATCGGAGCCGTCTGCACTGCGCCCGACTACCGCGGATCGGGTGTCTCGACGCAGTTGCTGGAGATGACGCGAGCTCGTGCGATCGAGGAAGGGGTCCACCTCCTCCTGATCTCGGGAACCGGCCCGCTCTACCAGCGTCTCGGTGGTCGCGAGGTCGGTGCTCTGGATGAGCTCCATGCGCGGCTCGATGAGCTACCGGATCGATCGGACCCGTACAACCGCCACGAGCAGCCGGAAGCGGCGCTCGTCGATGCGTGCTGGGCTGCGTACGAGCGGCAAACGGTGCGATTCGAGAGGGCTCGGGATGAGTTCGCCGTGCTGCTGGCCGGGCATCTGCGCCCCTTCGAGAACGAGACGGCGGCCCTCCTCACCTCTCCGCACGGTGACGGCTATGCCGTCGTGCGCACCGGCATGGAGGGTTCGGAGCGTGTCGGCTTCCTCGTCGAGCACGCCGGCGATGTCGATCGCTGGTTGCCGATCGCCGCTGCCGAGGCCCGTCAGCAGGGGTGCGATCGGTTCTTCACCCGGCTACCGACCAGGCCGGGCTCCTGGCAGGGCCGGGTCGAGGAGACGCCGATGACCGGTGTCATCGCGCTCGCGGATGCGGCGGCAGCCGCCGGACTCATCATCGACCATCTCAACCAGCAAGCGGGAGCCCCGCGCTGGGGGATCGACGCGCGGGGCGACGACGTCGTCCTCCACGCCGACGGGCGCGTCGTCCTCGAGGGAGACACCGGCGATCTCCTTCCATTCCTCTGGGGCGGCCCAGGCCGGGAGCCGGCTCCGTGGCGGCTCCCCTCCTTCCGCTCCGACGGACTCAACTTCCTCTAACACCCCACTTCGAAGGACATCAGATGATCACGCAACACATTCTTCCGACCGCCGAGGAGATGGGTGCAGCCGCGGCTGACCGCGCCGCCCAGACCATTCGGGAGGCGATCGCTGAGCGCGGATCGGCCCGGATCGTTCTGTCGACCGGCGCGTCGCAGTTCACCACTCTCGACGCCCTGATCGCGGCCGACGTCGACTGGTCCAAGGTCGAGATGTTCCACCTCGACGAGTACATCGGCCTCGATGCGGGCCACTCCGCGAGCTTCGTGCGCTATCTCACCGAGCGTTTCGTCTCGAAGGTGCCGTTGGGAGCAGTGCACTTCGTTGACCCCTCGATCGGGGTCGATCGTGCGATCGATGAGCTGACCGAGAGAATCCGGCGGGCCCCGATCGACCTGGGCCTGATCGGCATCGGCGAGAACGCTCATCTGGCCTTCAACGATCCGCCTGCGGACTTCGAGACGACCGACGCCTATATCGTCGTCGAGCTCGATCGCGCCTGCCGCGAGCAGCAGGTGCGGGAAGGCTGGTTCCCGACCATCGATGACGTGCCCACTCATGCGATCTCGATGACGGTGCACCAGATTCTGGAGTGTCGACACATCATCAGCCCCGTTCCGTATGCGGCGAAAGCGGATGCGATCGAAGCGCTCTTCGCGACCGCGTCCCCGACCCCGAATGTCCCGGCGAGTGCACTGCACGCGCACTCGAACGTCGACCTCTTCCTCGACGAGGCATCCGCGTCGAAGACGCTCACGTCGACGAGCTGATGCGCTACATCCTCCGCCACGTCGTCCTGAGCGAGCGGTGGCAGACCCAGTTGGCCGACCTCCTCGCGCTCTGCGACCGTGCGGAGATCGACGAAGTCATGCTCATGGAGCAGTCGCACCAGGTCGTGACGGTTCCGTATCCGCTGGAGAAGCATCGCGCCATGGCCGCGATCTACGACGAGTACCGTCGCCGACTCGCAGAGCGCGGCATCGGCTTCTCGATCAATGTCGCGACGATCGTGGGGCACTCGGATGCTCCGGTGCCCGACGATCAGGTTCTGCCTTTCCAGCGGTTCGTCGGAGACGATCTGATCCCCGCCCGGGCGGTGTACTGCATCGCCAGCCCGGCGTGGGTCACCTACGCGGAAGAGGTCGCGGCCATCTATGCCGCCACCCGCCCCCACCGCCTGATGATCGACGACGACTTCCGAGCGCTCAACCACACGACCGTCTCCGGCTGCTACTGCGAACTCCACGCCGAGCTCACGGCCGCCGAGCTCGGACGCGATCGGCTCTCTTCTCGCGAGCTGCGCGACGCTGTTCTCGGTGACAGTGAATCGGACCTCGTCGTCCGGAAGGCGTGGCTGACCGTGAACGGGCGAGCGCAGCTTGCTGCGGCCCATGCGATCGAGCGTGCCGCCCACGCTCTCGACCCCGAGATCCAGATCGGACTCATGAATTCCGGCGAGCCGTCGCATTCCGCTCAAGGGCGCACCATGCCGGAACTGCTTCGTGCTTTCGCCGGAGAGGCGCGCGCGATTCTCTCGAGGCCGGCGGGGGGCGCCTACGCCGACTGCCTGCACGAGGACATCGTCGCGATGCATCAGACCTCTGCGCTCAGCCGCGTCGCCGCCGACGACGCAGGTGCGGGGTACTGGGTGAGCGAGGTCGAGAACTGGCCCCACAGCCGATTCCTGAAGAGCGTGGCGACGACCAGGTTGCAGATGCGCCTGCATGCGCTCTGGGGCGCGGATGCCATCACCCTCAACCTCTACGACTACCTCGGAACACCGTTCGCACGCGAGCCCGAGTGGGAGCGGCTGCTCGTCGCCGAGCGCCCCGTGCTCGAGGCCATCGCGGCCGCGCGTGCAGAGAAGTCGCTCTCGGGCGTCGCTCTTCCCTGGCGTGGCACCGAGGCTGCTCTGCATCGCAACCGCACGCACGCGCCGATCCGGCTGCTGCCGTCGCGGCGGCTCGACACCCTGCTGCCGTCGCTCGGAATTCCCGTGCAGTTCACGCCGGGGACGGTGTCAGCGGTGCTCGGGGACGACATCCTCGCGTACGACGAGGACGAGATCCGCGCGCTCCTGGCGGGAGGGCTGCTGATCGATCACGTCGCGGCGCAGCACCTCTGGGCTCTCGGGTTCGGCGGGTTGCTGGGGGGCCGCGTCGAGGGTGAGATCGAGGGGGCTGTGGTCGAGCGGCTGATCGAGCCTGCTTTCTCGGGCGAGTACCTCGGGTCGGATCTTCCCTCCGACTGGTTCCGACTGCACCAGCGCGGTGAGACGATCGCCCGCTGGGTGCCGGAGGGGAACGCGCGCACCATCAGCGCCTACGTCGATCCGTCGGGGGTCACGGTAGGCGCCGCCGTGACGGTGGTCGAGAACGATCTCGGGGGGCGAGTCGTCGTGCTCGCGCAGTCGGTGCATGATCTCGGCTGGCTCCACGAAGGGCGTGCAGTGCAGATGCGGGCCGTCATGCGCTGGCTCTCCGACGACGACCCCGCCCTCCTCATCGTCGACGACGGCCCGAACGTGGCTCCGATTGTCTACCGCGACGAGCGGAACGGTTCTCGTCTCGTGGCCCTCGTCAACACGGGTCTCGATCCGGTCACCGTCGATGCGACGAGACTGGGTCTCACTCGGGATCTCGACGGGAACACGGTCGATCGATGGGAGCTCGCGCCACTGACCCTCTGGGTCGGTGTGTGAGGACGACGTGGTGAGCGGGTCAGAGTGGGGCGAGGTGCACGGTGAGGCCCGCATCCTCGATGGCCCGCCGATGATCGGGGCGGATGCGGTCGTCGGTGATGATCCCCGTGAAGAGGCCCTGCCCTCCGATCCGTGCGAGGGCGCGCTGACCGATCTTGCTGGAGTCGGCGAGGATGAAGGCCGAGGCCGCGCGTTCGGCCATCATCCGATTGACCTGCGCTTCGTCATCGTCATGCACCATGGCCCCGTGCTGAGGGTCGAACGCGTTCACGCCGATGAACGCGAGGTCGAGGGAGACGTGTCGCAGCGTCTCCAGAGCGAAGGGGCCGGTGAGCTCGAACGATCGCGAGTGCACGACTCCGCCCGGCACGACAATGCGGATCTGCGGTCGGAGCACGAGTGTCGCCGCGATGTTGATGGCGTTCGTCATGATCGTCAGTGGAGACCCATCGCCGTCGAGGTCGCCGTCATGCGCGGTGGCGATCGTGGCGCCCAGCGCCGCAACCGTCGTTCCTCCCGTCAGGCCGATCGTCATGCCCGGCATGATCAGCTGCGCCGCCCGTCGCGCGATCGCTCGCTTCGCCTCGGATTGGTGCCTGTCCTTGTAGAGCAGGGGAAGGTCGAACGATCCGCTGAGACGTGCGGCGCCGCCGTGCGTTCGCCGCACCAGCCGTTGTTCCGACAGCGTGTCGAGGTCGCGGCGGGCCGTGGCGGCGGAGACGGCGAAGCGGGTCACGATCTCGTCGACGGAGATGCGGTCCTGCGTCGCGAGAAGAGACAGGATCTCGCTCAGTCGGTGCGCGCGGACCATGCTCTCGATTCTCCCTCCCTCCGGGGCGTCAGGGAGACGCGGATGAGCGATAATGATTGTATTGACCCTAAACCTGCAAAAGAAAGCAGATAGATCGATGAGTCGTCATGTCCACGGAGAGATCGCCTCGCAGCCCGAGATCTGGCGGTACGCCGCCGAGCTCGCGCCGTCGGTCTCGGGGGCGCTTCCCGCGGCGGGCGAGCGCGTCGCCTTCACCGGATGCGGGACGAGCTGGTTCGTCAGCATTGCCGCCGCGATGCGGCGCGAGTCGCAGGGGCTCGGCGAGTCGGACGCGCATGTGGCGAGCGAGTACCCCGTCGGTCGGCGCTACGACCGCGTGATCGCGATCTCGCGGTCGGGAACGACCACCGAGGTCATCGACCTGCTGGAGCGGGTCGACGTGCCCACGACGCTCATCACCGCTGTGCCCGACAGCCCCGCCGGGGCGCGGGCCGACCAGGTGATCCTCCTCCCCGAGGCCGACGAGGAGTCGGTCGTGCAGACGCGATTCGCGACCAGTGTGATCGCTCTCCTGCGCGCGAGCATGGGAGAGGACCTGGGTACGGCGATCGAGGATGCCCGGACGGCGCTCGAGATCGATGTCGCTGCCTATCTCGCCGCTGACCAGTGCACCTTCATCGGAAGCGGTTGGGCTGTCGGTCTCGCGCATGAGGCCGCGCTCAAGGCGCGGGAGGCCGCACAGCTCTGGACGGAGTCGTATCCCGCGATGGACTACCGGCACGGCCCGATCGCGATCGCTCAGGAAGGGCGATTGGTCTGGAGCCTCGGCGGCACCCCGGCGGGACTGCCTGACGACGTGGCGAAGACCGGCGCGCTCTTCATCGAGCACGACCTCGACCCGCTGGCGCGCCTCGTCGTCGCCCAGCGGTTCGCGATCGCGCGGGCCGAGGCTCTGGGCCTCGACCCCGATCGACCGCGCTCCCTCACACGCTCTGTCATCCTGTCATGACGTCGCGCACCGCTGTCGGCATCGATGTCGGCGGCACCTCGATCAAGGGCCTCCTGGTCGACTCCGCGGGACGAGCGCTGGCGGAGGCGCGCTGCCCGACCCCGGCGAACGACAGCACCGGGGAACGGACGGCGGCCGAGATCGCCGCGATGGCCGCTCGACTCGATCCGGAACAGACCGCCCCCCTTGGTGTCGTCGTTCCGGGCATCATCGATGTCGAGCACCGCACCGCGGTTCTGTCGTCGAACCTGGGGTGGTCGGGGGTTGACGTCGGCATCCTTCTCGACTCAGCGCTCGGCCGAGAGTTCGCTTTCGGGCACGATGTTCGTGCGGGGGCGCTGGCCGAGGCCACCTGGGGTGCCGCGGCCGGTCGCCCCGGAACCAGCGTCTTCGTCGCCATCGGAACCGGACTGGCGGCCGGCATCATCATCGATGGCCACCCCCTTGAGGGCGGAGGCTGGGCTGGTGAGATCGGACAGGTGGTGATCGGCAGTGGTCACCTCGCCGGGCAGACAGTCGAGTCCGTGGTTTCCGCTTCCGCGATCGCTCGGCGAATGTCCACGGCGAATGCCCGCGAAGCGGTGCGAGAGGTCGAACGCGGGGTGCCGAGCGCGCAGCAGGCCTGGACGGAGACGGTCGATGTTCTCGCCGATTCTCTGGCGAACCTGTCGGCCGCGCTTGCGCCGTCGACGATCATCATCGGAGGCGGTCTCTCCCTCGCGGGAGAGACACTGTTGCGGCCGCTGCGTGCGGCCCTGGGTGAACGGCTCGGCCTCCTGCGCCAGCCCGAACTCTGCGCGGCTGCTCTCGGTGACCACGCCGCTGCTCTCGGCGCGGCCGAGCTGACCGGGTTCCGCGGGCGATGATCATCGACGGCGACGACGACCGCGACGGCGACGGCGACGCCCGGCCGACAGTCATCGTGGTCACGCCGAACCCCGCCGTCGATGTGACCTACGGTGTCGACCGTCAACTCATCGGCGAGACCGTTCGTGTTCGGCGGGCCGATCGCCGCGCCGGCGGCAAGGGCGTCAACGTCGCGCGGGTGCTGACGGCGCTCGGTGTGCCGGCGGTGACGGTGCAGCCGGTCGGAGGGGCGATCGGCGCTCTGTTCGCAGCGGCCCTCGACGCCGACGGAATCGCGAGCGTCTCCGTTCCGATCGACGGTGAAACACGCATGACCGTGACGGTCGACGACCGCGATGCGCATCCCACCGTCCTCGCAGAACCGGGGCCCGCGCTGCAGAAGGCGGAATGGGCCGCAGTGACCCGGGCGGTCGAGCAGACGGCGACCCGAGCGGCCTGGGTCGTGATCGCGGGCTCCTTCCCGCCGGGCATCACCCCGTCACAGCTGGAGGGCATGATCGCTGCGGTCCGTCGCGCTGGCGCCCGACTGCTCATCGATACGCACGGGCCCTTCCTCTCCGTCGCCGCGCAAGCGGAGGTCGATGTCGTCAAGGCGAACGAGAGCGAGGCGATCGACGCGACCGGTGGTGCCGATGGAGACGATGCGGCGGCGCGCCTGGGGGCGGCCGGTTCGGCGGTGCTCCTCTCGCGCGGTGCCCGAGGTGCAGGCCTTCGCCGTCCTGACGGTGATTGGCTGCGTCGACCGGCCGTGCCCGGGGTGTCCGGCAACCCCACCGGTGCCGGCGATGCCGCCACGGCGGGCTTCATCGCCGCCCTGCTCGCGGATCGGGGCGAGGCAGAGGCGCTGGAGTGGGCGGTGGCCTGCGGGGCTGCGGCCGTGCGTGGCGCGACGGGTGCGGAGTTCGATCTGGACTTCCTCCGTGACCTGATCGTGCTGCCGACCTGAGACAGCGCTCCGGCGGATGCTCTGCCGACCCTGTGCGACGCGACCACGCTCGCGACCAACCCTAAGGAGGAAGTATGCCGTCACCCGGTGCTGTCGATCCGATCACCGCTGCCCGCACGGGGGAGGGGATCGGCGCGTTCAACGTCGTCCTGCTCGAGCACGCCGAGGCGATCGCGGAAGCCGCTGAGGCGGCACGGCGCCCGGTCGTGCTGCAGATCAGCCAGAACTGCGTGGCCTATCACCGCAGACTTGCGCCGATCGCCCTCGCCACGCAGAGCATCGCTCGGTCTCTGACGGTGCCCGCGCTCGTCCATCTCGACCACGCCGACGATCTCGACCTCGTCGACGAGGCGATCGCTCTGGGCTTCGACAGCATCATGTTCGACGCTTCACAGCGGCCCTACGACGAGAACGTCGCGCTCACCCGCCGTGTCGCTGATCGTTGCCACGAGCGCGGCATCGTGGTCGAGGCCGAGCTCGGCGAGGTGGGAGGAAAAGACGGTGTCCACGCGCCGGGAGTGCGGACCGACCCCGGCGATGCGGCTCGCTTCGTCGAGCAGACGGGAGTCGACTGGCTCGCCGTCGCCGTCGGCACGTCCCACGGGATGACTCACCGTGAGGCCATGGTCGACACCGCGTTGATCCGCTCGTTGGACGACCGCGTGCCCGTTCCTCTCGTGCTCCACGGCTCGTCGGGGCTCGACGACGGTCAGCTAGTCGAGGCTGTGCGGGCCGGCATGACCAAGATCAACATCTCGACCCATCTCAACCATCTGTTCACCGACGAGATCCGCACCTACTTCGCCTCGTTCCCGACGACGGTCGACCCCCGGCGCTATGTCGGAGCGGGGCGCGAGGCCATGACCACGGAGATCGCGCGGTTGCTGACCCTCCTCGCCGGAGGCGCCGCTGCGTCTGCCGGCTGAGAGCTCGCGCGGCCGACGCGATCAGGTGAAGATGACGGTGCGCTGGCCGTCGAGCAGCACGCGGTCCTCCGCGAACCAGCGCACCGCCTGGCTCAGGGTGCGGCTCTCGATGTCGCGGCCGATGACGACGAGCTCCTCCGGCGAGCGCGAGTGGTCGACGCGCGTCACGTTCTGCTCGATGATCGGGCCCTCGTCGAGGTCGCTCGTCACGAAGTGCGCGGTGGCCCCGATGAGCTTGACGCCTCGGGCGTGCGCGCGGGCGTAGGGGTTCGCGCCCTTGAAGCCGGGCAGGAACGAGTGGTGGATGTTGATGGCCCGCCCCGCGAGCGCGTCGCACAGCTCGGCCGAGAAGATCTGCATGTAGCGGGCGAGCACCACGAGCTCGATGTCGTGCTCCTCCACGGCGGCGAGGATGCGCGCCTCCATGGCCGCCTTCTGCTCCGCATCCGTCACGGGATGCGATGCGAAGGGAACCCCGTAGAACGCGGCCAGCTCACCCAGGTCGGGGTGGTTCGACAGCACGAGCGGCACCTCGATCGGCAGCGTGCCGCTGCGCTGCCGGAAGAGCAGGTCGTTGAGGCAGTGCGCGGCCTTCGACACGAGCACGAGCGTGCGCAGGGGACGACCGACGGCATCGATGCGGCACTCCATGCCGTAGCGGTCGATGACGGGCTGCAGCGCCGCGCGCAGCGCGTCGTGGTCGGCGTGCGTCTCGGTCTGCAGACGCAGGAAGAAGCGTCCCGAGCCGAGGCTCGAGAACTGCTGCAGCTCGGTGATGTTGCCCTCGGCCTCGACGATCGCGCCCGTCACGGCGTGCACGATGCCGGGGCGGTCGTCGCAGACGAGGGTCACGATCCAGTGGTGGAGGGTCTCGCTCACCCGAGCAAGCCTATTCGCCGTCTCCGTGCACCCGGCCACCGCCCCCGAGCACCGCCTCCACGGCGCGGCTACGCTGGCCCCGTGCGCCTGCCCTGGTTCCCGCTGCTGCTGCTGTCGGCGGGAATCTTCGTGGCGGTCACGAGCGAGTTCCTGCCCATCGGCCTGCTGCCGCAGTTGACCGACGAGCTCGGCATCACCGAACCGCAGGTCGGGATGCTCGTCACGGTGTTCGCCGCCGCGGTCGTCGTCGCGACGGCTCCGCTGACCCACCTCACCCGGCCGGTGCCGCGCAAGACGCTCCTGCTCGTGCTGCTCGGCGTCTTCGCGATCGCGAACCTCCTCGTCGCGCTCGCGCCGGTCTACGGGGTGCTCATCGTGGCGCGCATCATCGGGGGTGCCGCTCACGGCGTGTTCTGGGCCGTCGTCACCCCGTACGCCGCGCGACTGGTCACCCCCGACCGCCTGTCGAGCGCCGTCGCGATCGCGACCTCCGGCGGAACTGTCGCGAGCATCGCCGGGCTGCCGCTCGGCACCCTGCTCGGCGAGGCGGTCGGCTGGCGGGTGTCGTTCGCCATCATCACCGTGCTCGTCGTCGTCATCGCCCTGCTCATCGTCGCGGTGCTGCCGCCCGTCGAACACCGCGTCGCCGACTCCGACGCGGCCCCGCCGCAGCGCTTCGCCGCCCTCCGCGACCCGACCGTCGCGCCGGTGCTGCTGTTGTGCACCACCGTGGTGCTCGTCACCCTCGGGCACGCCACGTTCTACACGTACATCGCCGCATGGGTGATCGAGGTCGCGGCCTTCGCGCCGGCCGCCGTCGCGGCGGTGCTGCTGGTCTTCGGCGCGGCCGGGGCCGTCGGCATCGTCGTCGTCGGGGTGCTGGGCGACCGGTACCCGCGAGCCCTGCTGCCGATCATGCTCGCGGGCGTCATCGCCGCGGTCGCTGCCCTCGGCGTCGCGTCCGGCTCACCCCCGGCGGTCATCGCGCTGCTCGTCGCCTGGAGCGCGTTCCTCGGCGGGGTGCCAGTGATCTTCCAGGCGCGGCTGCTGCAGCTCGCATCCCCCGCACTGCGCGACATCGGCGCGGCCTGGATCACCGTCGCCTTCAACATCGGCATCGGCGGCGGTGCCCTGCTCGGCGGTGCGGTGCTCGAGGTGTGGTCGCTCGGCGCCCTACCGGTCGTGGCCAGCGCTCTCCTCGGCGCGGGCCTCCTGCTCGTCCTCGTCGCCCTCGGTCGTCCACCCGAGCTCATCGAGGGCGACCACGATGGCGACGATGCCGTTGACGATCCACGTGACCGCGAGCGGGGTCAGGCCGGGTAGCGCGGGCGCCGCCAGCCAGAACGCGGTGAGCGCGGCCATGCCGAGGAGGTGCGACCGCAGCCACGGGCGGCCGATCGACCGCTTGAACAGCAGATTTCCGAGCAGGTAGAGCGCCGGGGCTCCCACTACGACGGCGAGCGTGGTCGGGTCGATCGGGTCGTCGGGATGCGCGAGCACCAGCTCATCGCCCACGGCCACGAGCACGACGCCGCCGACCAGCAGCATGTGCAGGTACGTGTAGGTGTAGCGCGCGATGCGTCCCGACTGCTCGGCGGCCGAGATGTAGCGGTGCCCGTGCTCGGCGCCGTGGCTGAAGTACAGCAGCCAGAAGAGGATCGTGCCGACGAAGGCGGCGAGGAAGGCGAGGGCCGATGAGGGGGTCAGGTCGCTCCGGCTGAAGACCGTCCCCGTGACGATGATCGATTCGCCGAGGGCGACGATCATGAACAGTCCGCTGCGCTCGGCCATGTGCCCGCCCGCGACCTGCCACGATTCGATCGGCGAGTTGCCGATCACGGGCACCCAGTACCGCACCGCCGGGGCGAAGAGCTCGATCGCGAGCGCGACGGCCCACAGCACGAACTGCGTCGTGCCGCCGATGAGCGCGCCCGCGATCCAGAACGGGGCGGAGGCGACGAACCACACGGCGATGCGCGTGAGGTTGAGCGCCGCATCCCGCTGCCCCGTGCGCTGGTAGCTGACGATGACGAAGATCGTGCGCCCCAGCTGCATCACGACATACGCGAGCGCGAACTGCAGGCCGCGGTCGACGAACGCGTAGGGGATGGCGGTGCTCAGCACGAGGCCGACGAGCATCATCGCGATGAGCATCCACCGCACGGGGCCCGTCTCGGGGTTCATCCAGTTGGTGACCCACGTCGTGTACATCCACACCCACCAGACGGCGATGAGCATGAGCACGCCCTCGAGCACTCCGGTCGGGGTGAGGTGCTCGATGACGTGGTGCGACAGCTGGGTGACGGCGAAGACGAAGACGAGGTCGAAGAACAGCTCGATGAACGCGACGCGGTCGGCGCCGGCCTCACGAGAGCGGAACAGGCGCACGACGGGCAGATAGCGGGTCACGGATCCTCCGGGCGGGTGGTCGCGGTGGTGGTGCGGGTAGCCTAGACGCGGATGCCCGCTCCGGGCTCCCCGTGTTCGTCAGCGGCGCAACGCTGGCCACGAAAGCTCCGCTTGGACATGTCTCAGCACGACCGCCCGTTCCCCTGGGTCGGGCTCATCACCCTCGCCGTCGCCATCTTCTTCCTGGTGACCAGCGAGTTCCTGCCCACCGGGCTCCTGTCGGCGATGGCCGACGACCTCGCCGTCACCGAGTCGCAGGTCGGCCTGCTCATCTCGATCTTCGCGGGAACCGTCGTCGTCTCGGCGGCCCCGCTCGCCGCGCTCACCCGCCACTACCCGCGCAAGAGCCTGCTGCTGGTCGTGCTCGTGGTCTTCGCCCTCGCCAACGTGCTTGCGGCCATCGCGCCGAGCTACGAGCTGCTCGTCGGCGCGCGCGTGCTCGGGGGCCTCGCGCACGGACTGTTCTGGGCCGTCGCGGGCGCCTACGCGAGCTACCTCGTGCCGCGGCACCAGCTGGCGCGCGCCGTCGCCGTCACGAGCGCGGGCGGCACCGCGGCCTTCGTGCTCGGAGTGCCGCTCGGCACCGCCCTCGGCCTCGCGCTCGGCTGGCGGGCGGCGTTCGGCGTGATCGCGGCGACGGTGGTCGTGCTGGTGGTGCTCGTCATCAAGTTCCTGCCCGCGGTCGAGCACCGCGTGACGCTCGCCACCGGCGAGATCCGCATCCCGGCCCGCCGCGACCCCACCATGCCGAGCGTGCTGTTCATCTGCCTGCTCGTGGTGATCATCGTCACCGGCCACAACGTCTTCTACACGTACATCGCCCCCTTCGTGCTCGACACTGCTGGCTTCGAGCCCGAGGCCCTCGGCGTGCTGCTGTTCCTCTACGGCGGGGCGGGCGCCATCGGGCTCGTGCTCGCGGGGGTCGTCGGCAGCCGGTACCCGCGGGGCGGCCTCTACGGGATGCTCGCCACGGTCATCCTCGCCGTCAGCGTGCTAGCCCTCTTCGCCGGCGTGCCGCTCGTGGTCGTGATCGCGTTCGTGGTGTGGGGCGCGGCCTTCGGCGGAATACCGACCCTGCTGCAGACGCGCCTGCTGAAGGTCGCCGCGCCGAACGTGCGCGACGTCGGCGCGGCCCTGCTGACCACGTCGTTCAACATCGGCATCGGCGGCGGGGCGGCCATCGGCGCCGTCATCTTCGCCCGCACCGGCACCACCTGGCTGCCGTGGATCGAGGCGGGCTCGATCGCCCTCGCCATCGTCGCGCTGCTCATCATGGAGTCGCGCCGCCGGGCCCGCGGTGTGCCGCTCATCACGCGGCCGATCAGGATCATCGAGGCCGAGTCGCCGTAGCGGGCGGGGACTGTTGACGCCGGTCACGCGTCGGGACTGATTGCAGCACACTTCTGACGCCGAGCGCTTGGGTTCGCGTCGGAAGGGGAGCGATATGCGATCAGTTCACAAGGCATTGCGTGTTGCGCAACGCGCTACGGTACACTCGTGATCGCATCCTTCCGGCACAAAGGGCTTCGGGCACTGTTCGAGACCGGGAGTTTCGCGGGGGTGCAACCGAATCATGCGCCGCGCCTGCGGATGCAGCTCGCGGCACTCGACTCGGCGCAGACGATCGACGACATGGCCATTCCCGGCTTTCGCCTCCATCCGCTGAAGGGCGACAGGGATGGCCGCTGGTCGATCACGGTGAGCGGCAACTGGAGACTGACGTTCGAATTTCGCGACGGAAACGCCTACGTCCTGGACTACGAGGACTACCACTGATGGACGACCTGAATCTCATGCACAACCCGCCGCACCCCGGCGAATTCCTTTCTGCGGTCTACCTCGAGCCCTTCGGCATCAGCGGCCGCGAACTGGCGGCACGGCTCGATGTCGCCCCCTCGACCCTGAGCCGTGTACTGGCCGGAACCAGCAGGGTGACCCCCGAGATGGCGCTCCGTCTCTCGAAGGCAGTTGGTCGAAGCGCCGAGAGCTGGTTGGCGATGCAGGATGCCCACGACCTGTGGGTCGCGCGCCAGACCCTCGACCTTGCAGGGGTGACGCCGCTCGAGCTGGTTGCTTCCTGAGGCAGGTGCGCGCATGGAAGGCATTCGTCGGGTGGCCGTGATCGCCCTGGCCTTGGTTGTTCTGGTGGGACTTGCCGGCCTCCAGTTCCTCGTCGTCTATGCGCCGCACTTCGGCCCCTACCTCGGGGCGGTTCTGTTCCTGCTCGCCCTTGTCGGAATGATTGCAGGCATAAGCCTGCTGAATCGCAACCGCGCCTTCGGTGATCTTCGACGGCTACGAGCCATTCATGGCGCCGAGGCCTGCCTTGCGCGGTTCGCTGAGACGCCCGCGAGCACCTGGCACTGGGGAGTCGTTGTCGCCTCGGCCGGGGCCATCGCTGTTCATGTTCGCGGTGAGACTCGAGCGGTACAGGTGAATGACGCTGACCTCCGCGCGCGCCGCACGGTATCGGGTGCACAACGAGAGTACGTTCACGTTCGTCGCCCTCATGGGGTCTTCGCGATCGAACCCTTGAGGGATGACGGGAGCCAGGTCAGCCAGAGTGAGCGGATCGCGTTCGCCAGCCGCATTCAAGCAGGCAACGACCGCCCGTAGCCGACGACGTGCCCGCGGCGAGCATCCGCGAACCGCACCATCACACCGCGCGCGGCGGGCGCGAGGGTTAGACTGGGGCTGTCGCGACTGGCGTTCGGATGGGTCACCATCAGGGAGCGACTGACACGGTGTGGGGCCGTACGCCTGGGCCCCCTGCACGCCCCCGCCGGCGCGCCCGGCAGACCCTTCGAAGGAGAACCCCCGTGTCTGACAAGCTGCCCTCGTCGTTCAACGACGCTCTCGCCGACGTCGACCCCGAGATCGCCGCGGTGCTCGATCAAGAGCTGAGCCGCCAGCGCCACACGCTCGAGATGATCGCGAGCGAGAACTTCGTCTCGCGCGCCATCCTCGAAGCGCAGGGCTCGGTGCTGACCAACAAGTACGCCGAGGGCTACCCCGGCAAGCGCTACTAC
>JAIWOM010000238.1 GCA_020216895.1 Microcella sp. | reverse complement strand
GCCGCCGTCACGCCCGACGGCCACCGGCCCGTGCTGGTCGGCTTCAACGCCGCGTTCGACTGGATGTTCGTGGCCGACTACTTCCACCGCTACCTCGGCGAGAACCCGTTCGGCCACTCGGCGCTCGACATCAAGGCCTACTACCTGGGGGTGACGGGGTCGAGCTGGCCCGCGACGAGCATGCCCTTCGTTGCCGAGCGCTATGGACTGGCCATCACCCTGACGCATAATGCCTTGGACGACGCGCGCGACCAGGCCGCCCTGTTCCGCGCGGTGCGCGACGAGGCGCAGTCCCCTCGCTGAACGGACACCGACCGTGACCACACCCGACGACGACATCGCCCGCATCCGCGAGTCGGCCGCCCGCCTCGGCGTGCAGCTCGACGAGGAGGGCGCCCTGCAATGGCTCGCGGCGATCGCCGCCGATGCCGCGAGCGACGACCACATCGTCACCCACGAGAGCGGCACCTTCGGGCACCGGGTGACGATGCTCGACTTCGCCCCGCGCGACCTCGAGCGGTTCCGGCGCATCGGGCAGGTCGTCGAGGTCACCGGACCGGAGGGCGTCGTCGAGAGCGCCCTCGCGCTCAGCGGCTCGGCCGCGCAGTCGAAGATCCAGTCGTTCCCGGGCGACTGCGACTACTTCCAGCGGCTCAACATCAAGGCGGCGACGCGCGAGGAGGCGTGCCGCATCATGGCCGACTGCATGCGCGCGGCCGCCCGCCGCACGAGCACGGGCGACGCCTTCCAGTTCCTCGAGGGCAAGCTCGGCAGCTACCCGGTCGACTGCGAGCACAGGGGCGCGGCGCGCAAGAAGGGGTCGCCCATCACCTGGACGCCCGAGGAGATCGAGGCCGAGCGCATCGAGCTGACCCTCGCCGATGGTTCGACGCAGACGCTCACCTGGCACGAGGCCGCCCTCGACCCGGGCTGGTGCAAGCTCGACTGGGTCGTCGCCGACCCGGCGCGCAAGGCGCTGTCGAACGCGAGCAACGTCATCGACGTCACGTGGGAGGCCCCCGACGGCGAGATCATCGCCCTCGACGGCTACCTCGACGCGTACTTCCAGGAGGTCTACCTCGACGCCGACGCCATGCCGACCTTCGCCAAGGTCGCGCAGTTCGTCAGCGATGACGCCCTCGACGAGTACGTCGAGCGGCTCGAGGAGGAGGTGCGCAAGTACCTCACCAAGCAGGTCAACTACGGCAAGGCCGCGAAGCGCATGTACAACATCTTCCGGCTGTCGGGGCGGCACATCGATGCCGCTTACGTGCGCGAGCTGTTCGACGAGCCGGCCACGATCCTGTACCAGGTGTGGTCGCTGATCTCCACGCTCGACAACGCGACGCAGCCCGGCACGAGCATCCCGATCGATGCGGTGCGCGACCAGGCCGATGCCCTCATGCTGCAGGTGATCCAGATGCTCGACGGCGACGAGGAGGCCGAGATCGTCAGCGCCCTGCTCGCCCTGCGCCGCACGTTGGAGGACCAGTCGGCGGGAGAGCGCCGCACCACCGACGTCGAGGCCGCGCAGACCCGCGTCATCAATCTCGTCAACACGTTCTTCCGCGACAAGCTCGAGGGCGTGCCGACGATCCGCGAGTACATCCGCGCCATGCAGGAGGCCACCGCGTGAGCGCGCGCTCGCAGCCGCCCCGCGTTCTCGTGGTGCTGCACGACGTCGACGACAACCTCAACGAGCTCGCCGAGCCGCTCGCCGAGGCGGGCATCCGGATCGTCATGTGGGACGTCCAGCGCGACCCTGATGGGGCTCCGACGGTGGATGCTCTCGAGCAGTTCAGCGGCATCGTCTCGCTCGGCGCTTACGCCGGCGTGCACGAGGAGGCCCAGCACCCCTGGATGACCCACGAGAAGCGGCTCATGCAGCGGGCGCTCGAGCTGGAGCTGCCGACGCTCGGCCTCTGCTTCGGCTCGCAGCTGCTCGCGGCGGCGGGGGGAGCGGCCTTCAAGCCCTCCCCGAAATCGGAGTACGGCTGGACGACCGTGGCCCTCACGCCCGAGGCCGCCGCCGATCCGGTGCTCGCGCCCCTCGCCCGCACGGCCGACGACGGGGCGGTCGAGGTCTTCCACTACCACGACGACAGCCACGAGCTGCCGGAGGGTGCGGTGCTGCTCGGCGAGACCGACGGGATCATCGAGGCCTACCGGCTCGGCCCGGCAGCGTGGGGCCTGCAATTCCACCTCGAGGTGGGGCTGGCCACCCAGCTGGCGTGGATCGCCGGCGGCCGCGGTGCCTACGAGCGTGCGGGCGTCGACCCCGACGAGCAGGCGGAGCGCAGCCACGAGAACTACCGGCGGTACCGCGAGCAGGCGCACGCGGTCGGAGCGGCCTTCGCGAACGAAGTCCTGGCGTACTCCGCGCGCGCGGCCGTGCGGGGGAGCCGGGGCTAGCGACGCGCCCTGCCGGAGTGCCATCCGGCTGAGTGCCCTCAGTCTGAGTGCGCTCTGCGTGTTCCCAGAGTGCCCGCGTACCGTCTGCTGCATGACCGACCTCGCGGGTGCCTCCATCATCGTCCTCGGCGCGACGGGCGGCCTCGGCCGCGAGTTCGCCCGCCAGCTCGCCGACGCGGGTGCCCGGCTGACGCTCACCGGCCGGTCGATGCTCGCTCTCGACGACCTCGATATTCCCGGTGCCGCGCTGATTCCGGCCGACCTCACCGACGCGGCTGAGGCCGAGAAGGTCGTCGCCGCCGCGATCACCGCCCATGGCCGGGTCGACGGCGTGATCGTCGCCTCGGGCGCGGTGGCCTTCGGCCCGCTCGCCGAGACGGCCGACGCGACCCTCGAGGGGCTGTGGGCGATCAACGTGCTCGCCCCGCTGCGCGTGCTGCGCG
>JAIWOM010000237.1 GCA_020216895.1 Microcella sp. | reverse complement strand
CGTCTGCTGCCCGGCGCGCGCTCGCCGGCCACACGTGCGCCGGCAGCGCCACGGCGTCGGCCGACGGCACGAGCCACGACGGGGCGAGCGGGTTGGCAGACACTAACGACCTCACGACGGCGTTCGATGGCGGGCGTGCTGCCGCGCGATGCGGCAGCCGGTGCGACAGGGAGGGTGAGGCGAGCGAACCCGGCTTGGTTCCTGAAGCCCGAGTCAGTTTAGCCGCGGCAGGGGGGCGAGCAGACTCGGGCCCGGCGCACAACGACGGCGAGCCGGAGTCACTCGACCGGCTGCGGCGGCGCATCGCCAACGACCTCGGGCATGAGGCGGTCGTCGCCGAGCAGGGCATGACCCTGACGGTCTGAGCCGGGCCCGCCAGGTCAGGAACAGGTGCCGAGGGTCGAGAACTCCGGGCCGCCCAGCGCGGAGTCCGCGGCATGGAAGACGACTACCAGTTGCTCGTCGCCGACCTGCACGGCCGTCAGCTCGAGCGCCTGCGGCAGGTACTGGGCGACGCAGAAGCGCTGCGAGGTCAGCAGGGGGTCGACGATGCCGCCGAACTGCGCGCGCAGGTCAGCGGCATCGAGCCGCTGGTCTCCGAGCACGATGCTCGACGGGGTGAAGGCCAGCTGCCCCTCCTCGACCGTCGGCGTCAGTCCGACTCCGAGCGAGAACGGCACCCCGAAGATGTCGAACCCGGTCTCGAAGCGGATCTCGCGGTCGTCGAGTCGCACATCGGAGGCGACGGCCCCGGCGAAGAACCCGGCGAGCGCGGCCACGTCGGCCTCCGGGACGCGGAACACCGCCTGCAGGCTCTCGGTCGGCTGGGTGGTATCGAGCGGGGTGCCCTCGACGATGAGCGTCAGGTCGCCGCGCAGCTCGCCGACGGCCAGTTCGGGCACCTCGATGACGACACGCTCGAGCCCGCCTCCCGCCGCCTGCAGCAGCATCGGCCCGCCCTCGATGGCGACATCAACGGGATGGTCGGCCTCGAGTCGCAGCGCCTGCCGCACCTCCTGGGCGATGAGCGACTGCGCCTGCGCGCGGGCGACGTTCTCGGCGATCACCGCCGCGACACCGAGCACGACGAGGATGCCCACCAGCACCAGCACGGCGATCAGGCCGCGGCGGCGCGGGCGCACGGGAGCCGGGGCGGCGGCGACCTCCTCGGGCGCGGCTCCGACGGCCTCGGCAGCCTCGACCTCGGCGGCATCGATGTCGGCGGCCCCGGTTTCGGTCTCGGCCTTGGTCTCGGCCTCAGGCGTCGGGTCGGCAGGCGTCGGGTCGGCCATGGTCACATCCGTTCGGGAGCGGAGACGCCGAGCAGGGTCAGGCCGTTGCGCAGCACCTGCCCGGTCGCGTCATTGAGCCACAGGCGCGTGGCGTGGATGGGCGCCACCGGCTCGTCGCCCTGCGGCGCGACCCGGCAGGTGTCGTACCAGCGGTGGTACGACGCGGCGAGCTCCTCCAGGTACCGGGCGACCCGGTGCGGCTCGCGCAGCGCGGCCGCCTGGGCGACGATGCGCGGGAACTCGGCGAGCGCGCCGAGCAGCACGCTCTCGGTCTCATCGGTCAGCAGCTCGCCCGCGAACATCGAGCGGTCGACGCCCGAGGCCGCCGCGTTGCGCGCGACCTGGTGCGTGCGGGCGTGCGCGTACTGCACGTAGAACACCGGGTTGTCGTTGGTGCGCTTTTCCAAGAGATCGAGGTCGATATCGAGATTCGAGTCGATCGAGCTTCGGACCAAGGCATAACGGGCTGCGTCGGTACCAACAGCTTCAACGAGGTCTTCAAGGGTCACGACAGTCCCCGCCCTCTTGGACATGCGAACAGGCTTGCCTGCCTTCACGAGATTCACCATTTGCCCGATAAGCACCTGGAGGTTTTCGTAGGGAGTGTCACCGAAGGCAGAACACATTGCCATCAGGCGTTGGACATATCCGTGGTGGTCTGCTCCGAGCATGATGATGCAACGGTCGAAGCCCCGCTCGCGCTTGTTGAGGTAGTAGGCGAGGTCACCAGAGATGTATGCGGCTTCGCCGTTCGATTTGATGACTACTCGGTCTTTATCGTCACCGAAAGCAGTCGTCCTCAGCCAAACAGCCCCGTCCTCCTCGAAGACGTGCCCGAGTTCACGCAGCCGCTCGACTGCTCGTTGAACAGCGCCCGTTTCATGGAGCGTGTTCTCGTGGAAATAGACATCAAAGTGAACGCCGAAGTCGGCAAGCGTCTGCTTGATGTCCCCAAACATCAAGTCTACGCCTTCGGCGCGGAATGCCTCTTGCAGCTCGCCGCCGTCGAGAGACTCGAGATCGTTGCGGCGGGCGACAACCCGCTCCGCAATATCGGCGATGTATGCGCCCCCATAGCCGTCCTCGGGCGCGGGCTCCCCTCGGTATGCGGCCACAAGGCTGCGGGCGAATCGGTCGATCTGTGCACCATGGTCGTTGAAGTAGTACTCGCGCGTTACCTGCGCACCGCCCGCCGAGAGGATTCGAGCAAGCGAGTCGCCAACGGCAGCCCAACGGGTGCCACCGAGATGGATCGGGCCGGTGGGGTTGGCCGACACGAACTCGAGGTTGATCGTCTGCCCGAGCAGGGTCTCGTTGTGGCCGTAGGCGTCGCCCTGCTCGACGACCGTGCGGGCGAGCTCGCTCGCGGCCGCGGCGTCGAGAGTGATGTTGAGAAAGCCCGGGCCGGCGACGTCGACCGCCGCCACGCCCTCGATCGCCCGGATGCCCGGCACGAGCTCGTCGGCGAACTGGCGCGGGGGCATCCCGACCGTCTTCGCGGTCTTGAGCGCCACCGAGGTCGCCCAGTCGCCGTGCTCGCGGTTGCGCGGGCGCTCGAGCGCGATGTCGCCCGGCG
>JAIWOM010000236.1 GCA_020216895.1 Microcella sp. | reverse complement strand
GGTCACTCGGCGGCGTCCGGCTCGGCGAACAGCGTCGAGGCGGCCTGGCGCTCGAGCGCCGCCTCCACGAGGCCGCGGAACAGCGGGTGCGCGTGCGTCGGCCGCGACCGCAGCTCGGGGTGCGCCTGGGTGGCAACGTAGAACGGGTGCACCTCGCGCGGCAGCTCGACGTACTCGACGAGCGAACCGTCGGGACTCGTGCCCGAGAACGACAAGCCAGCCGCGGCGATCTGCTCGCGGTAGGCGTTGTTCACCTCGTAGCGGTGGCGGTGGCGCTCGTGCGAGACGGGCGCGCCGTACAGCTCTTCGACAATCGAGCCGGGCTTCAGCGCCGCCTCGTACAGGCCGAGGCGCATGGTGCCGCCCAGGTCGCCGCCGGCGATGATGTCGACCTGCTCGGCCATCGTCGCGATCACGGGGAACTGCGTCTCGGGGTCGAACTCGGTGCTCGAGGCGCCGGGCAGGCCCGCGACGTCGCGCGCGTACTCGATGACCATGCACTGCAGGCCGAGGCACAGGCCGAGCGTCGGGATGCGGTTCTCGCGGGCGAAGCGCAGGGCGCCGAGCTTGCCCTCGATGCCGCGCACGCCGAAGCCGCCCGGCACGCAGATGCCGTCGAGGTCGGCGAGGTTCTTCGCCGCGCCCTCCGGCGTCTCGCACTCGTCGCTCGGGATCCAGCGCAGGTGCACCTTCGCCAGGTGGGCGAAGCCGCCAGCGCGCAGCGCCTCGGTCACGCTCAGGTAGGCGTCGGGCAGGTCGATGTACTTGCCGACCAGGCCGATCGTCACCTCGCGCTTCGGCTCGTGCACCGCGGTCAGCAGGTCCTTCCAGCGATCCCACTGCACGTCGCCGGCGTCGAGCCCCAGCTGCTCGATGATGTAGGCGTCGAGGCCCTGGCTGTGCAGCATCGAGGGGATGTCGTAGATGGAGGGGACATCCACCGCATTGACGACGGCGGCCTCGTCGACGTCGCACATGAGCGCGATCTTGCGGCGGTTGCCGCTCGAGACGGGCCGGTCGCTGCGCAGCACGAGCGCGTCGGGCTGGATGCCGATCGAGCGCAGGGCGGCGACCGAGTGCTGCGTCGGCTTGGTCTTCTGCTCGCCGCTGGCGCCCATGAAGGGCACGAGCGAGACGTGCACGAAGAACACGTTGCGGCGGCTCAGCTCGTGGCGCACCTGACGCGCGGCCTCGATGAACGGCTGCGACTCGATGTCGCCGACGGTGCCGCCGATCTCGGTGATGATCACGTCGGGCTGCGGGTCGTCCTGCGCCTGCAGGCGCATGCGGCGCTTGATCTCGTCGGTGATGTGCGGAATCACCTGCACGGTGTCGCCGAGGTACTCGCCGCGGCGCTCGCGCGCGATCACCTGCGAGTAGATCTGCCCGGTCGTGACGTTCGCGGCCGCGCTGAGGTTGATGTCGAGGAACCGCTCGTAGTGCCCGATGTCGAGGTCGGTCTCGGCGCCGTCGTCGGTGACGAATACCTCGCCGTGCTGGAACGGGTTCATCGTGCCCGGGTCGACGTTGAGGTACGGGTCGAGCTTCTGCATGACGACGCGCAGTCCGCGCGCGGTGAGCAGGTTGCCGATGCTGGCGGCGGTGAGGCCCTTGCCGAGGGAGGAGATCACGCCCCCGGTCACGAAGATGTGCTTGGGTGTACGTGTGCTCGAGCCCGAGTCAGAAGTGTCCGCCACGGGCCTCTAGCCTATCCGACGCGGGGCCGGTCGTCCCTCGACGCGCGGTGCGCCGTGAGCGTACAGTGTGCGGCATGCGAACCCCCGCCTCCGAAACCGGCTTCCGGATGCGGCACCGGGGCCTCCCCGGAGCAGCCGCGGCCCTCGCCGCCACCGTCATGCTCACGCTGGCGGGATGCGCGGGCCTCAGCGGAGCCCCCGCTTCGGTCGCTCTCACCGAGCAGCCGGGGTTCCCCGCCGACGCGCCGATCAGCGAGCCGCTGTTCGACGAGAACTGGCGCGGCGAGCCCGTCGGCTGGCTCGCTGACGACCGCGCGACCGTGACGATCATCAGCTATTGGAGCTCGTCGTGCCCGCTCATCGCCACCGCGATCGAGGTGCTCGACGAGTCGACGATCGCGATCGAGCTGCGAACAGCCCCTGCACAGGCGTGCACCGACGACCTCGCGCCGCACACGCACGTGCTGGCGACGCCCGAGGGCTGGGGAACGGGCGACGGGCCGTACACCGCCGAGGTGACGCGTGTGGATACCGGCTTCGGCGAGGTGGTGACCCCGGTGGAGCTGTGGCCGTGGCCGGAGCCCGCCACGATCGCGGTGCAGACCCTGCGCGAGGTGCCTGCCGACATCACCCTGCCGCCCGACGCGCTCGACCGCGGTGAGCCGCTCGCCTACTGGGGCGCTGAGCGCCAGTCGCTGCGGGTCATCACCTGGGGAAGCTCGAGCTGCCCGCCGCCCGCGACGTTCATCGGCACGGTCGGCACGACCGAGCTCGAGCTCGTGTTCGGGCCGCTGCCGGCCGGGCGGGTGTGCACCGCCGTCTTCGGCCCGACCACCCACGTGCTCGGCGTGCCCGACGGACTCGATGCCGGGCCGATCACCCTCGCCGTGCGGTTCGACGAGCGTGACGGCAGCGCGCAGCGGTTCCGCATCCCGATCAGCGACTGACCGGGGCCGCGGCGAGCCGGTCGCGACCGGTCGGCGGCGCGGCGCGACACCCTGCGGCGACCGGTCGGCCCGACTCAGCCGACGAGCTCGCGCGCCGTCTCGATCAGCTCGCGCGCGTGCGTGAGCCCCGACTCGCTGTCGGGCAGGCCGCTGAGCAGGCGCGCCATCTCGGCGATGCGCTCGTCGCCCTGCAGCTGCTGCACGCTCGACGCGGTGACGTGCCCGTCGTGGTCCTTCACGACCCGCAGGTGGTTGGTGG
>JAIWOM010000235.1 GCA_020216895.1 Microcella sp. | reverse complement strand
GGTCGCGCTCGTCGAGGGGTACCAGGCGCGCATCGCGGCCTACGACCGGCAGCCCTCGCCCGACGGTGTGCGGCCCGCGCTCAACGCCGTCATCGTCGACAATCCGGATGCCCTCGCCGAAGCCCGCGCGAGCGACGAGCGCCGCGCCCGCGGGGAGGCGCTCGGCCCGCTCGACGGCATCCCGTACCTGGCGAAGGACAGCTACATGGTGCGCGGGCTGACCGTCGCGAGCGGTTCGCCCGCCTTCGCCGAGCTCATCGCCCAGCACGACGCCTTCACGATCGAGCGCCTGCGCGCGGCCGGCGCGATCTGCCTCGGCCTGACGAACATGCCGCCCATGGCCAACGGTGGCATGCAGCGCGGGCTGTACGGCCGCGCCGAGAGCCCGTACAACCCCGCTTACCTGACGGCGCCCTTCGGCTCGGGCTCGTCAAACGGCTCGGGCACCGGCCTGGCGGCGAGCTTCGCCGCGTTCGCTCTCGCGGAAGAGACCTGGTCGAGCGGCCGCGGCCCGGCGAGCAACAACGGGCTGTGCTGCTACACCCCGAGCTGGGGCGTGATCTCGGTGCGCGGCAACTGGCCTCTCGTGCCGACGATGGACGTGGTCGTTCCCTACACGCGCACGATGGCCGAGCTGCTGCTCGTGCTCGACGCGGTCGTGGCCGACGACACCACCCGCCGCGGAGACTTCTGGCGGGCGCAACCGTGGGTGCGCATCCCGCCCGCATCGCAGTTGCGCCCCGCGTCGTACCCCGCACTCGCCGACCCGCATGCCCTCAACGGCATGCGCCTCGGGGTGCCCCGGATGTACCTCGGTGACGAGTACGGCGGCGACGACCCGATCGAGACCCGGCCGACCGTCATTGCCCAGTGGCAGAAGGCCCGCGCCGACCTCGAGGCGGCCGGCGCGACCGTGGTCGAGGTCGACTTCCCGGTCGTCACGAACTACGAGAGCCGGGGGCGGGCGGATGACCGCTCGATGGTCGCGCGCGGCCTGGTGCCCCCGACCTTCGCCGACCACGAGCTCTACGAGCTCAGCATGTGGGGGTGGGAGGAGTTCCTCCAGGCCAACGGCGACCCCGCGCTGCACCGGCTCGTCGACGTGGATCCCGAGCTGATCTTCCCGACCCCGCCCGGCTCGCTGCCCGGCCGCTACGACGATCACCTGAGCCGCTTCGCGCCGGAGGACGTCGACCTCGCCGACTACGTGCACCGCGCGCGGGCGACGGGGGTGCCGGCGCTCGAGGAGATCCCGACCATCGCCGAGGGGGTGCGCGGTCTCGCCGAGACGCGCCGCCGCGACCTCGAGGCGTGGATGGACGAGCTCGGGCTCGACGCGGTCGTCTTCCCGGCCGTGGCGGATGTGGGCCCCGCCGACGCCGACGTGAACCCGGCCAGCGCCGAGCTCGCCTGGCGCAACGGCACCTGGGTGGCGAACGGCAACCTCGTGCCGCGGCACCTCGGCATCCCCTGCGTGCAGGTGCCGATGGGTCTCATGGCCGACATCGGCATGCCGATCGGCCTGACCTTCGCGGGCCGCGCCTACGACGACTCCCGGCTGCTCGCGTTCGCGGCGGCCTTCGAGGCCGCGGCCACCCGGCCCGGCTCAGCTCTCGGCGCCACCCGCGTGCCGCCCCCGCACACTCCGGAGCTGTGATGAGCGAGAAGACCGAGACCCCGCGCGACAACACCCGCGCGATCGAGGAGACGGTCGTCACCGACTTCTCCACCCGCATGAGCTACGGCGCCTACCTGGCGCTCCCCGAGCTGCTGCAGCTGCAGCGCCCGATCAGCGAGCCCGAGCACCACGACGAACTGCTGTTCATCATCCAGCACCAGACCAGCGAGCTCTGGATGAAGCTGCTGCTGCACGAGGCCCGTGCGGCCCGGCAGTGCCTCATCGACGACGACCTCGGCGGGGCGCTGAAGCGCATCGCGCGCATCAAGCACATCCAGGAGACCCTGATCCAGCAGTGGAGCGTGCTCGCGACGCTCACGCCGACCGAGTATGCCGAGTTCCGCGGGTTCCTCGGCAACTCCTCCGGCTTCCAGTCGCATCAGTACCGGGCGATCGAGTTCATCCTCGGCAACAAGCATGCGGGCATGCTGACCGTGTTCGAGAGCGACCCCGAGGCGCACGCGGTGCTCGAGGGGCTGCTGCACGAGCCGAGCCTGTACGACGAGTTCCTGCGCTTCCTCGCCCGGCACGGCATCCCGATCCCGACCGAGGTGCTCGAGCGCGACGTCACGAAGGCGCACGTCTTCACGCCCGAGCTCGTGCCGGTGTTCGTCGCCATCTACGAGGGCGCGCACGGCGGCGACGACGACACCTGGCGCATCTACGAGACCTGCGAGGAGCTCGTCGACCTGGAAGACAACTTCCAGCTCTGGCGGTTCCGGCACCTGCGCACCGTGCGCCGCACGATCGGCTTCAAGCGCGGCACGGGCGGCTCGAGCGGGGTCGACTTCCTCACCCGCGCGCTCGACCTCACCTTCTTCCCCGAGCTGTACGCCGTGCGTACCGAGATCGGTCAGCCGTGAGTCCGCTCGTCATGAACGCGCCGCCCGCGGCGTTCCGCGTCGCCGACGTGTGGCGCGGCACCTGGATGGGCCCGAGCATCGTGCGCCGCGGCGGCGCGACCCTGCACTATGTGGGGCCGGCCCCGGCAGCGCCTCCCGCCGACGTGATCCCGATCCCCGGCGTGCTGCTGCCCGGCTTCTGCGACCACCACACCCACCTGCAGCTGCTGCCGACGGATGCTCGCACGCGCCTGCTCGCCGGCGGGCTGTCGCGCGTGATCGACCTCGGGGGCAACCCCGACACCCTCGCCGCGCTCGCCGAACCCGACCCGTTCGGCGTCGCCGTCGAGTTCGCGGGCGCCTTCCTCACGGCGCCCGGCGGGTA
>JAIWOM010000234.1 GCA_020216895.1 Microcella sp. | reverse complement strand
CGGCGGGTCGCCCGGGCGGCGGGGCGCGAGCTCGGGCGTCACGGCGATGCCGGTGACCTCGGCCACCGCATCCATGATCTGGCGCACCGAGACGCCGTCGCCCGAGCCCAGGTTGTAGGCGGGCTCGATCGACTCGCCGGCCTCGAGGCGGCGGGCCGCGGCGACGTGCGCGAGCGCGAGATCGGCGACGTGGATGTAGTCGCGCACGCAGGTGCCGTCGGGCGTCGGGTAGTCGGTGCCGTTGATGCGCGGCTGCCGTCCCTCGGCGAGCGCGTCGAACACGAGCGGGAAGAGGTTGTGCGGGCTGGTGTCGCGCACGACGGGGTCGCCCGAGCCCACGACGTTGAAGTAGCGCAGGCTCGTGTGACGCAGCCCCGCCGCGACCTCCTGGTCGCGCAGCAGCCACTCGCCGATCAGCTTCGACTCGCCGTAGGGCGACGTCGGGTTCTTCGGCGTGTCTTCGGTGACGAGGTCGACGTCGACCGCGCCGTAGACGGCGGCCGAGGAGGAGAACACGCACTGCTGCACCCCGTGCCGCTGCATGGCCTCGAGCAGGGTGATCATGCCGGTGACGTTCTGCTCGTAGGTGTGCAGCGGGCGCTCGACGCTCACGCCCGCGTACTTGAAGCCCGCGACGTGGATGACCCCGGTCACCGCGTGCTCGGTGAGTACCGCATCCACCGCCGCCGCATCGAGAATGGATGCGCGCACGAAGGGCACGTCGGCGGGCACGAACGCGGCGTGGCCGCTCGAGAGGTCGTCGAGCACGACGGCGGGCATGCCGGCCGCGCTGAGGGCGCGCACGACGTGCGCTCCGATGTAGCCGGCTCCGCCGGTGACGAGCCAGGGGGAGGATGCGGTGGACATGGGCTCCACGCTAGTCCCCGGTAGAGTCGCGGAGGCGCGGTGAGCGCGTCTCACGGTCGAGCCCGCAGTCGGAGAGGTGGCGCAGATGCCCGAGCTGGTTGTCACGAGCGCGGCGACGATCCGGGACGACGGGCGCACCGTCATCACCACGCGATTCTCGGGCCTCGACCTGCCTCCGGTCTGGCTGGCCCTCCCCGAGGGCGCCCGGCCGGACCAGTACTCCGAGACCGACCTCGGCAACGTCTCGCTCGGTCTCGGGCTGCTGGCCGCGATGCACCACGGCGCCGAGCTTCGGGTGGCGCATCCCGTCTCCGCCCGGCTTCTGGAGAGCGTGCCGGAGTACCAGGCGATCCTCACCACCTGGTACCCCGACGAGCGGCAGCGCGTCGCGGTGCACGCGGAGCGCGTGAGCACCGACGCCGTCCGGGGGGCGGGCGAGGCGACCTTCTTCACGGGCGGGGTCGACTCGTTCGACACTCTGCTCCGCAACCGCTCCACGATCACGGCGCTGGTCTTCGTCGCCGGCTTCGACATCCCGCTCGACCGCCCCGATGCGATCGAGCGCACGCGTCGGCACCTCCGCGCGGTCGCCGATGCGACTGGCACGGAGCTCCTCGAGCTGGAGACCAATCTCCGCACGCTGTTCGAGGGCGTGGGCAGCTGGAAGCGGGTGACGCACGGCGTCGCCCTCGGCACGGTCGCCCTCGCGCTGGCCCCCCTCGGTTTCGGAACCGTGCGCATCGCCTCGGGCAAGAGCTACGCGCAGCTCACCCCGTGGGGCAGCCACCCCATGACCGACCAGCTCTGGTCGACGGAGGGCGTGCGGGTCGTGCACGACGGGGCCGACGCACCGCGCTCCGGCAAGATCGCCCGGATCGCCCGGGAGCCCCTCGTCCACCAGCACCTCCGGGTCTGCTGGGAGCAGATGGAGCGGGAGAACTGCGGCCACTGCGTGAAGTGCACCCGCACCCGCCTGTTCTTCGAGCTCAACGGGGTCGGGCACCTCATGGCGACCTTCCCCGGAACGATCACGCTCCACCGTCTGCTCGACGAGGGCTTCCACGACGTGAACGACGTCTTCAACGCGAGGCTGCTCGCCGCCGCCCTCCTGCGCGAGCCGCGGACCCGCGCCTACGGAGCGGTGCTCGACGAACGGGTGCGGTACATCGACCGGCGACATCCCGACCCCGCGGGCACCACGCTGCCGCCGCCGGACCTGCGCGACCGTCTCGCTCTGCGCCTCGCGCGACGGCGGGCACGGATGCTCGAGCAGCGCCAACCGCTGCCCCACCGCCCCGGCGCCTGACCTCCGGTCGCACGGGCAGGGCGTCCCGCTCTCAGGCGGCGTTCGCGGTCGCGACCAGGAGCGTGCCGCGGCCACCCACGACGAGCGCGTCGCACTCGTCGACGTAGACGGCCTCGCCGCGCCGCACCGTCTCCGTGCCGTCGAGCAGGCAGTCGCCGTCTAGGGCGATCGCGATCGCCGGGCCGTCGAGCGGCACGGTCTCCTCGGCGCCGTCGACGGTCACGACCTGCACCGCGAAGTCGGGCACGTCGGGGCGGAACACGCGACGACGACCCTCGACCGCGGGCTGCATCCGCGGTTCCGTGATGGGGCGGAAGTCGACCACGCGGAGGAGCTCATCGACGTCGACGTGCTTGCTCGTGAGGCCGCCGCGGAGCACGTTGTCGCTCGTGGCCATTACCTCGATGCCGAGGCCCTCGAGGTACGCGTGGAGGTTCCCGGCGGGCAGGTAGAGGGCCTCCCCGGGCGCGAGCCGCACGGTGTGCATGAGGGTCGAGATCGCCACCCCCGGGTCGCCGGGGTACGCCGCGGCGAGACGGCGCACCGTCGACGCGGTGAGCGAGGGGTCGCCTTCCGCCCACGCGCGGAGGGCATCCACGACGGCGTCGACCTCGGGGCCGCGGCGCAGCAGCCAGGGCACGACGTCGTGCAGCGCCGACTCATCGACCAGGCGCTCGACGAGCGGGTCGAGCCGCGCATCGCCGACGGCGGCGAGCTCGGCCCGCGACTCCGCAACAGCCCGGCACCCGCAGAG
>JAIWOM010000233.1 GCA_020216895.1 Microcella sp. | reverse complement strand
CGTCAGCAGGGCACTGTCGACATCGCCGCCCGTGCCGCCCAGCGGGGCGGCGCTCGTGACCGCGAGACCGGGCACGGCCGAGGTCGCGAGCGCGGCTAGAGTGAGAGGCGAGCGGCGGACCATGCCTTCAGGGTAGGTCGCCACCGCCCGCCAGGGCCCCGCGCCACGCGACGGGCAGCAGACGTCACCGTCCGCCGCCGCCGTTCGCCGTCACTGTTCGCCGCCGCCGTCCGCCGCCACAGCCGAGAGGGTCGCCGATGCATCACTCGCTCACCGCGAGTCTGCCGCTGTCGCGGTACCGCATCGATCGCGACGACGTCAGCCGCGCCCGGCCCGGGCTCTTCGACGAGCTCGCCGCCGACCCGACCGCCCGCGTCATCGCCGTCTGGCGGGGCGAGGTGCTGCTGTCGGCTCCGGATGCGGTTGCGGATGCCGCGCCTGCCCCCGCCCTCGCGTTCCTGCCGTGGTCAGCGGTGCCCTCCGGGGTGGAGCGCGTCTACCTCGGGCGCACGCTCGAGGCCGAGGGCGGTGTGCCAGCGGGCGCTCCGGTGACCGCCGTGCTGCTGGACGACGAGAGCGGCCCCGCCCTCGAGCCCGACGTCACCCGCTGGGGCTCACCCCGCACGCTCGGCCACCGGCTGGGCGACCGCGACGCCGGGCTCGCGATCGAGGCCCTCGGCATGGCCAACTGGCACGCCACTCATCAGTTCTCGCCGCGCACCGGCAACCCGACCGTCTCCGGCCGCGCCGGCTGGGTGCGGGTCGACGTCGAGACCGGGGCCGAGCTGTTCCCGCGCACCGACGCCGCGATCATCGTCGGCGTCACCGATGCCGACGACCGGCTCGTGCTGGGCAGCAACGCGCTGTGGGAGTCGAACCGCTTCTCGCTCCTCGCGGGCTTCGTCGAGCCGGGCGAGTCGCTCGAGGCGGCGGTGGTGCGCGAGGTGCAGGAGGAGGCGGGCCTGCGCGTCGTCGACCCCGTGTATGTGGGGTCGCAGCCGTGGCCGTTCCCGGCCTCCCTCATGCTCGGCTTCCGCGCGCGCCTCGACCCGGCGCACGCCGGCGAGCTCCGGCCGGACGGCGCGGAGATCCTCGACCTGCGCTGGTTCTCGCGCGCCGAGCTCGCCGCCAGTCTCGGCGAGGTGCTGCTGCCCGGCCGCACCTCGATCGCGCGCGCCATCATCGAGGACTGGTACGGCGGGCCGCTGGACGCCCCGTGACCGGCGCTGATCGCCTCCTCGCCGCCCTCGACGAGAACCAGCGGCAGGTGGCCGAGGCGCTGCTCGGCCCGGTGTGCGTGCTCGCGGGCGCCGGAACGGGCAAGACACGGGCCATCACCCACCGCATCGCCTACGGCGTGGCCACCGGCGCCTACGACCCGCGGCGGGTGATGGCGCTGACGTTCACGACCCGCGCGGCCGGCGAACTGCTGGGCCGGCTGCGGGCGCTCGGTGCCGAGGGCGTGGCCGCCCGCACCTTCCATGCCGCTGCGCTGCGGCAGCTGCACTACTTCTGGCCGACCGTCGTCGGCGGAACCCCGCCGCGCGTGCTCGACAGCAAGGGCGCCCTGCTGGGCCAGGCCGCGTCATCGCTGAAGCTCGGCCTCGATACCGCGGCGCTGCGGGATGCCGCTGCCGAGATCGAGTGGCGCAAGGTCTCCCGGCTCTCGATCGAGGCCTACACGCGCGCGGCCGCGAGCCGCCCGATGCCCGGCCGGCTCACGATCGACCAGATGGCGACCCTGCAGCAGCAGTACGAGACCCTGAAGGACGAGCGCCGCCAGATCGACTTCGAAGACGTCCTGCTCGCGACCGCGGGCATGATCGAGAACGAGCCGCGCGTCGCGGAGGAGGTGCGGGCGCAGTACCGCTTCTTCGTCGTCGACGAGTTCCAGGACGTCTCGCCCCTCCAGCACGACCTGCTGATGCTCTGGCTCGGCGGTCGCCGCGAGCTGTGCGTGGTCGGCGACGCCTCGCAGACGATCTACTCGTTCGCGGGGGCGACGAGCGACTACCTGGTGCGGTTCGGCTCCGCCTATCCGGATGCCCGCATCGTGCGCCTCGACGAGAACTACCGCTCGACCGGCCCGATCATCCAGCTCGCGAACCGGCTCATGCGCGGACGCCCCGGCTCGCTCACGCTGCACGCGGCGGGGGAGGGGGCCGAGCGCGGCCCCGCGCCGTCGATCACGCGCCATGCGGATGACGCCGCCGAGGCCGAGGCGGTGGCCGTGGCGATCGCCCGCCGCATCGCCGACGGCACCCCGCCCGAGTCGATCGCCGTGCTGTACCGCATCAACACGCAGTCGATCGCGCTCGAGTCGGCGCTCTCGCGGCACGGGGTTCCGGTGCAGTCGCGCGCTGACAGCCGCTACTTCGACCAGCCGGAGGTGCGGCAGGCGATCATGCTGCTGCGCGGCGCGTCGATCTCGATCACCGAGGAGCCGCTGTTCAAGAGCGTCAGCGACGTGCTGCGCGGCGTCGGCTGGCGGCAGGACCCTCCGGCGGGCGGTGGCGCGGAGCGCGCCCGGTGGGAGGCGCTCAACGCGCTGCTCACCCTCGCTGAAGAGGCCCCCGCGGGAACCACGCTGCCGGACTTCGTCCGCGAGCTGCAGCGGCGGCAGGAGCAGAAGCATGCCCCGACGCGCTCGGCGGTGACGCTGTCGACGATCCACGCGGCGAAGGGCCTGGAGTGGGACATCGTGCACCTCGTCGGCCTCGGCGAGGGCCAGCTGCCGATCGTGTTCGCCCAGGGGCTGGAGGCCATCGACGAGGAGCGTCGTCTGCTCTACGTCGGCATCACGCGCGCCCGGCGAGAACTGGCGCTGTCGTGGGCGCAGCGACCGGCGCCGACACGGGCCGAGCGGGCGCCGAGCCGGTTCCTCGACGAGCTGCGGGCGCCGCGCGAGAGCTGAGCTCGCGGCAGCCGC
>JAIWOM010000232.1 GCA_020216895.1 Microcella sp. | reverse complement strand
CCCGGCTGCGCAGCGCCGTCGACAAGGCGCGCGGCGCCAACATCCCCAACGACACCATCGACCGCGCGATCAAGAAGGGCACCGCCGAGCAGGACGCCGAGGGGCGTGGCCGCAACCGCGGCCGCGGCCGCGACCGCAAGCGCGGCCCGGGCGGCGATGAGATCGAGCCCGAGATCAGCGACGACGACATCCTGATCCCGATCGCGGGCATCCTCGATGTGCTCGACAACTACGCCTTCGTGCGCACCACCGGCTACCTGCCCGGCCCGAGCGACGTCTACGTCTCGCTCGGCCAGGTCAAGAAGTACGGCCTGCGCAAGGGCGACGCGGTCGTCGGCGCCATCCGCCAGCCGCGCGAGAGCGACAACCAGGGCCGCCAGAAGTACAACGCGCTCGTGCGCGTCGACTCGATCAACGGCCAGACCATCGACGAGGCCGCCGCCCGCGTCGAGTTCAGCAAGCTCACGCCGCTGTACCCGACCGAGCGCCTGCGCCTCGAGACCGACCCCGGCACGCTGTCGACCCGCATCATCGACCTCGCCGCGCCGATCGGCAAGGGCCAGCGCGGCCTCATCGTCTCGCCCCCCAAGGCCGGCAAGACGCTCGTGCTGCAGGCCATCGCCGACGCGATTGCGAAGAACAACCCCGAGGTGCACCTCATGGTCGTGCTCGTCGACGAGCGCCCCGAAGAGGTCACCGACATGCAGCGCTCGGTCAAGGGCGAGGTCATCGCCTCGACCTTCGACCGCCCCGCCGAAGACCACACGACCGTCGCCGAGCTCGCCATCGAGCGCGCGAAGCGCCTCGTCGAGCTGGGCCACGACGTCGTCGTGCTGCTCGACTCGATCACCCGCCTCGGCCGCGCGTACAACGTGACGGCGCCGACCAGCGGGCGCATCCTCTCGGGCGGTGTCGACTCGGCCGCGCTCTACCCGCCGAAGCGCTTCTTCGGCGCCGCGCGCAACATCGAGGACGGCGGCTCGCTGACCATCCTCGCGACCGCGCTCGTCGAGACCGGCTCGAAGATGGACGAGGTGATCTTCGAGGAGTTCAAGGGCACCGGCAACATGGAGCTCCGCCTCTCGCGCCAGCTCGCCGACAAGCGCATCTTCCCGGCCGTCGACATCTCGGCCTCCGGCACCCGCCGCGAGGAGATGCTGCTCGGCGCCGACGAGGTGCGCGTCACCTGGCAGCTGCGTCGCGCGCTCGCGAGCCTCGACACCCAGCAGGCGCTCGAGCTCGTGCTCGGCAAGCTGAAGGAGACGGGCTCGAACGTCGAGTTCCTCGTCGCCGTGCAGAAGTCGCTGCCGCAGGCGTCGTCGCACGTTGACGGCTAGGGGCGCCGTGTTCGACTCGATCGCGGCCCTGGTCGCCGAGCATGAGGCTCTGCAGGAGCAGCTCGGCGACCCGGCCGTGCACGCCGACGCCGCCCGCGCGAAGAAGCTCAACCGGCGCTATGCCGAGCTGAGCCAGATCGTGGATGCCCACGCCAAGTGGCAGCAGGCCACCGACGATCTCGCCGCGGCCAAGGAGCTCGCGAAGGATGACGAGGCCTTCGCCGACGAGATCCCCGCGCTGGAGCAGCAGGTCACCGAGCGTGCCGAGAAGCTGCGCCGGCTGCTGATCCCGCGCGACCCGGACGACGGGCGCGACGTGATCATGGAGATCAAGGGCGGCGAGGGCGGCGAGGAATCGGCGCTGTTCGCCGCCGACCTGCTGCGCATGTACTCGTACTACGCCGAGTCGCGCGGCTGGAAGGTCGAGCTGCTCGACGCCACCCGCAGCGACATGGGCGGGTACAAGGACGTCCAGGTCGCGATCAAGGGCTCCTCGGCCGATCCGGCCGAGGGCGTCTGGGCGAGCCTGAAGTACGAGGGCGGCGTGCACCGCGTGCAGCGCGTACCGGCGACCGAGTCGCAGGGCCGCATCCACACCTCGACGACGGGCGTGCTCGTCTTCCCCGAGGTGGACGAGCCCGAAGAGGTCGAGATCAACCAGAACGACCTCAAGATCGACGTCTACCGCTCGAGCGGTCCCGGCGGCCAGAGCGTCAACACGACCGACTCGGCGGTGCGCATCACCCACCTGCCGACCGGCATCGTCGTGTCGATGCAGAACGAGAAGAGCCAGCTGCAGAACCGGGAGGCGGCGATGCGCGTGCTGCGCGCTCGCATCCTCGCCAAGCAGCAGGAGGAGCTGGATGCCGCGGCGAGCGACGCGCGCAAGAGCCAGATCCGCGGCATGGACCGCTCGGAGCGCATCCGCACGTACAACTTCCCGGAGAACCGCATCGCCGACCACCGCACCGGCTACAAGGCCTACAACCTCGACGCCGTCATGAACGGGGCGCTCGGGCCGGTCGTCGAGTCGTGCATCCAGGCCGACGAAGAGGCCCGGCTCGCCGCACTCGGCGACGGCGCGGCCTAGCCCCGAGCATCCCGGTGTCGAAACCCGACCTCGCCGCCCTGCGCGCGCACGCCATTAGTGTGCTCGCGGAGGCCGGCGTGCCCACGCCCGAGGCCGACGCCGACCTGCTGATCGGGCACGTGCTCGGCATGAGTCGCGGGCAGGTGCAGGCCAAGGCCCTCATCGGCGCGCCGGTCGACGCCGAGCAGGTCATGACGATCACCGAGTACATCGAGCGGCGGGCGACCCGCGAGCCCGCGCAGCACATCACGGGCGTCGCGCCGTTCCGCACGCTCGAGCTCGCCGTCGGCCCGGGCGTGTTCGTGCCGCGGCCCGAGACCGAGTTCGTCGTGCAGTTCGCGATCGACGCGCTCGCCGCCGTGCCGAGCCCCGAGCCGCTCGCGGTCGACCTCGGCAGCGGCAGCGGGGCGATCGCCCTGGCGATGGCGGTCGAGGTGCCGCACGCCCGCGTGGTGGCGGTCGAGAACTCGGCCGCGGCCGTGCCCTGGACATCCCGCAACATCGCCCGCTGGGGCGACGA
>JAIWOM010000231.1 GCA_020216895.1 Microcella sp. | reverse complement strand
GCCGCTGGTCGCCGACGACCGCCCGCGGTGCGCGGGTCGCGCTCGCGGCGCTCGCCATCGCCCTCGGCATCGCCGGCCAGGTCGCCTGGGTGCACATCGGCTGGTGGGTCGACGGCTACGACTGGACGCCGCCGTGATGCTCGGACGAACGGTCGCCGAACAGTCGCTGAACACGGGGTGCGCGTGCCCTCCGCCCCGTCGCTCGATTTAGCCGTTGAGCATCCGTAAGGGATAATGGAGGCAGGATTTCAGCGAAAGGGGAGGCCGAATGGCTGCCATGAAGCCCAGGACCGGCGACGGACCGATGGAGGCTGTCAAGGAGGGTCGCCTCATCATCGTGCGCGTCCCGCTCGAGGGCGGTGGCCGCCTGGTCGTCTCGGTCAACGATGACGAGGCCCGCGAGCTGCACGACGCTCTCGCCGCCGCGATCGGCTGACCGGAGGCTCCCTCCGCCGCGATCGGCTGACCGGAGGCTCCCTCCGATACTCCGCTCGACCTCGTCGAGCAGATCCGGGTTCGCGACGCAGCGCTGCTGCTCAGTGTCGCTGCTCGGCGTCGCCGCTCAGCGGGCGGTGACGATCTGCAGCAGACCGTCGCCGACCGGTGACACGGCGGTGCGCACGGCCGTCGACTCGAGCAGCTCGGCGAGGATGCCGCGCAGCTCGGCCGTCACGCCGTCGCGCCGGGCCGGATCGGGCACCGCGTCGCGCCACAGTGCGTGCGGCAGCAGCACGGCCCCGCCGGGGCGCACGAGCCGTAGGGCGTGCTCGAGGTACTCGGCGATCGACGCCGGGTCGGCGTCGATCAGCACCGCGTCGTAGCTACCCTCGTTCATGCGGGGCAGCACCTCGCTCGCGCGGCCCGTGATGAGGCGCACGCGCGCGGCCGGATGCCCGGCCTCGGTGAAGTGCCGGCGGGCCGCCTCGTGGTGGTCGGCCTCGACGTCGATCGACGTGAGCTGCGCATCCGGAGTCCCCTGCAGCAGCCACAGGCCGGAGACCCCGACGCCGGTGCCGATCTCGATCAGCTGCTCGGCCGCCAGGGTCGCGGTGATGACCGCGAGCTGCGCGCCGGTGGCCGCGCTGATCGGCTCCACACCGAGCTCGAGCGACTGGGCGCGCGCACCGCGGATCACGTCGGGTTCGACCGTGCGGTCCTCGACGTACTTCCACGACAGATCTTTGCTGGCCACGACGCTCCTTCTCGACGCCCAGCCTAGGGCGAACCTCCCGGCTGGCCCCGGTATTCTCGAGGGGTGTCCTGGGGCCTGACGTTCGAGAAGCTGCTGCTCATCGGGCTCATCGCCGTGCTCATCATCGGCCCCGACCGGCTGCCGGGCTACGCGGCCCAGTTCGGCCGCTTCGTGCGCACCGTGCGCGACATGGCCAACGGCGCGAAGCAGCGCATGCGCGACGAGATGGGCCCCGACTACGACGACGTCGACTGGAAGAAGCTCGATCCGCGCCAGTACGACCCGCGCCGCATCATCCGCGAGGCGCTGCTGGAGGACGAAGCCCCGCCCACGCGGCCGAGCACCGTTGCCGCAGCCGCGCCCCGCGAGTCGGCCTACGCGCAGCGGCAGCGGCTGATCCGCGAGGGGCGCCCGGCGCCCTTCGACCCCGAGGCGACCTAGCCGCTTCCGACCCCCGCGCCCCCGATGCCAGCGCCCCCGATGATCGGGATCGCCGCCGTGACCGTGCGCGGCTCGCCGACCGTGCGGTAGCCCTCCATGACGCGCTCGGCCTCGGCCTGCAGCAGTTGGATGACACGCCGCACGCTCGGCCGTTCGGCGCGGTCGGCCCGCAGCAGCGCCGAGATCTGCCGCTCGGCCGGTAGGCCGGTGATCGGGCGCGTCACGATGCCGTTGCCGTGGCTCCGGGTGGTGAAGCGGGGCAGGATGGCGATGCCGACGCCGGCGGCGACGAGGCGCTCGACGATGATGTTGTCCATGATCCGTTGCACGATGCGCGGCTCGCGGCCGATGACGGCCGCCAGACGGTCATGCACGCGGTCGTAGGGGTAGCCGAGCGGCGCGCCGATCCAGTCCTCATCGATGAGGTCGGCGGGGCGCACGACGCTCTTCTCGACGAGCCGGTGGCCGGCGGGCAGCGCGACGTCGAAGGGCTCGGTCATGAGCGGCACGACGGTCAGCCCCTGCTCGCTCCAGTGCGCCGGGATCCCCTGCGAGTCGGCGAGCACGAGGTCGTAGTCGGGCGTCAGCATCGCGAACTCGGGCTGCGGCAGGTCGTGGTCGGTGACGACGATCTCGAGGCCGGGCTCCTCGCGGGCGGCGAGCAGCACGCCCGGCAACAGCATCTGCCCGGCGGTGGGGAAGGTGCTGACGGTGACGATGCCCTGCGGGCTCGCGGCGAACTCCTGCCACAGCGCCTCGGCGGCCTCGATGGCGACCGCGATGCGGCGCGCGGTGTCGGCCAGCGCGAGGCCCGCGCCGGTGAGGACGAGCCCGCGACCGCGGCGTTCGGTGAGGGGAACGCCCACTTCAGCCTCGAGCACCTTCAGCTGCTGCGAGACGGCGGATGCGGTGCGGTGGGTGGCCCGGGCCACCGCGGTGATGCTGCCGCGGTCGGCGAGCTCGCGCAGCAGCTGCAGGCGGCGGACATCCATGTCTCAACACTAAAGCAAAACTGCATGGTTAGTTCAGAAAGTATCGATTGTGCTAAAGCATGACGAGGGCTGGAATAGAGGTGTTCAGGAAGCAAGGAGAACCCCCGCCATGACCGCTCTGCTCGTCATCATCGCTCTGCTCGCCGCTGGCGCCGTCGTCGCGACGGTCGTCGTCGCGAGCCGTGACGGCTACCGTCGCGTGCCGGCGATCGAGCGCTACTAGGCCCGGGACGATCCCGCGTCGCGGGGTGCGAGCGAGAGCTTGCGCCCCGCGAGCCCGCGGGGCCGTCGTGCCAGCTCGGCCGCCAGCCGCCGGATCGCCGATCCCGCCGGGTCGTCCTCCCCGCCCGGGG
>JAIWOM010000230.1 GCA_020216895.1 Microcella sp. | reverse complement strand
GGCGCGCTACGAGGGCAGCGACCGTCAGGTGCGCGGGCTCATCATGCGCGCGCTGCGGCACAGTGACGGGCCGGTGCCGGCCGAGGCGATCGAGCTGCTCTGGCCCGATGCCGTGCAGCGGGAGCGCGCGCTCGCCGGCCTGCTGCGCGATGGGCTCGCGATCGGTGCACCGGAGACGGGGTACCGCCTGCCCGGCTGAGGCCTCCGACGGGATCCGTCGCTGCGGCCCCGACCGCTGCCCGCACCGGGGCGCACGCTCAGGGTGCCGTGCTCGCCGTTCGGTACGATGGGCGCACAGCACCCGCCCTGATCGGAGGATCGATGGAGAAGCGCCCGATGACCCGCAGCGAGAAGTTCACGGTCGGGCTGTTCGGTGTCATGACCGTGCTGATCGTGGTTCCGGGTCTGGTGTTCGCCGCCGCCGCGATCTTCAACACCGGCACGATCTACCTGCCCTACGACTTCAGCTTCTAGTCGTCCTCGTCGTCCCGCTCGCGCGGGGTGACATAGGGGTCGGGGTCGCCGGCGTACTCGGCGGTCGCCGCGAGCGACTCGGTCGCCGCATCGCGCTCCCGCGCCTCCCGCAGCAGCGCCTCGATCGAGGCCGCGTTCTCGGGGATGCCGTCGAGGATGAACTCGATGCTCGGGGTGAGCCGGGTGTTCAGGTTGCGGCCGACCTCGGTGCGCAGCATCCCGGTCGCCGCCTTCAGCGCAGCGGCGCTGTCGGCGCGCTCCTCGTCGGTGCCGTACACCGTGTAGAAGATCGAGGCGTGCTGCAGATCGCCGGTCACCTGCACGTCGGTGATCGTCACGAACCCGAGGCGCGGGTCGCGCAGACCCTTCTCGAGCCGCTGCGCGACGACCTCCTTGATGCGGTCGGCGACCTTGCGGGCGCGGGGGTTGCCTGCCATGAGCGTCTCCTGACTGCCGCTGTGCCCAGAACGGGCGGTGGATGCGGGCCCGCCCCGCACAGAACGTGACGGGCCCGCTCGGCGCACGCCGAGGCGTGCGCGCGGTCCGCGCTAGGCGCGCACCTTCTCCTTCATCTCGATGGTCTCGATCTCGTCGCCGATCTGGATGTCGTTGAACTTGCCGAGACCGATACCGCACTCGAAGTCGGTCTTGACCTCGGTGACGTCATCCTTGAAGCGGCGCAGCGACTCGATGGCGAGGTTGTCGCCCACCACCACGCCGTCGCGGATCACGCGCGCCTTCGCGTTGCGCGTGATGGTGCCGCTGCGCACGATGACACCGGCGATGTTGCCGAACTTCGACGAGCGGAACACCTCGCGGATCTCCGCGACGCCCGACTGCACCTCCTCGTACTCCGGCTTGAGCATGCCCTTGAGCGAGCTCTCGATCTCCTCGAGCGCCGAGTAGATGACGGAGTAGAAGCGGATGTCGACGCCCTCGCGCTGAGCGCGCTCGCGCGCCTTCGTGTCGGGACGAACGTTGAAGCCCACGATGATCGCGTTGTCGATCGTCGCCAGGTTGACGTCGCTCTCGGTGACGGCACCCACACCGCGGTGGATGATGCGCAGCTGCACGCTGTCGTCGACCTCGATCTTGAGCAGCGCCTCCTCCAGGGCCTCGACGGCACCGGAGACGTCACCCTTGATGATGAGGTTGAGCGACTCGACCTTGCCGTCCTCGAGGGCCTTCGTGAAGTCCTCGAGGCTGATGCGCTTGCGGGCCTTCGCCAGCTGGGCGTTGCGCTCGGCGGCTTCGCGCTTCTCGGCGATCTGCCGCGCGGTGCGGTCGTCATCGGTGACGATGAAGGTGTCGCCGGCGCGCGGAACGCTCGACAGACCCTGCACCTGCACCGGACGCGAGGGGTAGGCCTCGTCGACCTTCTCGCCGTTCTCGTCCATCATCGCCCGCACGCGGCCGTAGGCCGTGCCCGCGACGATGGCGTCGCCGACCCGCAGGGTTCCCGACTGGATGAGCACGGTCGCGACCGAGCCGCGGCCCTTGTCGAGCCGGGCCTCGATGGCGACACCGCGGGCGGTGCGGTTGGGGTTTGCCCGGAGGTCGAGCCCCGCATCCGCCGTCAGGAGGACCGCGTCGAGCAGCTCGACGATGCCCTTGCCCTGGAGGGCGGAAACATCGATGAACATCGTGTCGCCGCCGTACTCCTCGGCGACGAGACCGAACTCGGTGAGCTGCTGGCGCACCTTGGCGGGGTTGGCCCCCTCCTTGTCGACCTTGTTGACCGCGACGACGATCGGCACGCCAGCGGCCTGCGCGTGGTTCAGCGCCTCGACCGTCTGCGGCATGATGCCGTCGTCGGCGGCGACCACGAGGATCGCGACGTCGGTCACCTGCGCACCACGGGCACGCATGGCGGTGAACGCCTCGTGACCCGGGGTGTCGATGAAGGTGATAGCGCGCTCGATCTCCTCGTGCTCCGTCCAGATCTGGTAGGCGCCGATGTGCTGGGTGATGCCACCCGCCTCACCGCCGCCGACGTTCGTCTTGCGGATCGCGTCGAGCAGACGGGTCTTGCCGTGGTCGACGTGGCCCATGACGGTGACCACGGGCGGGCGGATGACGAGGTCGTCCTCGTCCTCCTCCGCGTCGAGGTCGATGTCGAAGCTCTCCAGGAGCTCCTTGTCCTCGTCCTCGGGCGAGACGATCTCGATGCGCCAGCCCAGCTCGGCGCCGAGCACCTCGAAGGTGGCGCCGTCGAGCGACTCGGTCGCCGTGGCCATCTCACCGAGGTGGAAGAGCACGGTCACGAGGTTGCCGGGAGGGCAGCTGATGCCCGTGGCCGTCTCGAGCTTGTCGGCGAAGTCGGTGATCGAGGCACCCTGACGCAGACGGATGACCGTCTTGCCGTCGCCGCGGGGAACGCTGACGCCGCCAACGGTCGGCGCCTCCCGCATCTCGAACTCTTGCCGCTTCGTCCGCTTCGACTTGCGGGCCTTCGACTTGCCGCCACCGCGACCGAACGCGCCGGCCGTGCCGCCGCCGGGGCCGCGACCGCGGCCGCCA
>JAIWOM010000229.1 GCA_020216895.1 Microcella sp. | reverse complement strand
ACCGCGGCGAAGGGAAGGTGTTCTTGTGAGCAGCTGGCACAACTGGGCCCGCACCGAGCAGGTCACCCCCGCGCGCATCGAGCGCCCGACGACGCCCGACGAGGTCGTCGACGCGATCGCCCGCGCCCGCACCGACGGGCTCGCCGTCAAGCCGATCGGTGCCGGACACTCGTTCACCGGCATCGCCGTCGCGCCCGGCGTGCAGCTCGACCTCACCGGCCTGGCCGGCGTGACCACGGTCGACGCGACCACCGGGCTCGTCACCCTCGCCGCCGGCACCCGCCTGCACGCCGCCTCGGCGCTGCTGCACGAGCACGGGCTCGCGTTCGAGAACCTCGGCGACATCGACGTGCAGTCGATCTCGGGCGCCGTCAGCACGGGCACCCATGGCACGGGCCGCGCCTTCGGCGGGCTCGCCACCCAGCTGCGGGCGGTCACCCTCGCCACCGCTGACGGCCGCCTGCTGCGCATCAGCCCGACCGAGAACGCCGAGCTGTGGCCCGCCGCACGTCTCGGGCTCGGCGCCCTCGGGGTGCTCGTCGACCTCACCGTGCAGACCGTGCCCACGTTCGTGCTGGCGGCGGACGAGCATCCGGAGCCGCTCGATGCCGTGCTCGACGACTGGCCGCACCGGTCTGCGCAGGCCGACCACGTCGAGTTCTACTGGTTTCCGCACACGCGGCTCGCGCTCACGCGCAACAACACCCGCCTGCCGGCCGACGCGCCGCGCACGCCCTCCGGCCCGGTCAAGCGCTGGTTCGACGACGAGCTGCTCGGCAACGGGCTCTACGAAGTGCTGTGCCGCCTCGGCTCGGCGCTGCCCGGCACGGTGCCCGGCATCAACCGGCTCGCCAGCCGCGTCGCCTTCACCCGCCAGGCCGCCGACTACTCGCACCGCATCTTCGCCACCGAGCGGAAGGTGCGGTTCCGCGAGCTGGAGTACTCGGTGCCCCTCGACGCCGTCGGCCCGGTGCTGCGCGAGCTCGACCGCGTGATCGAGGCCAACGGCTGGCGGGTCACCTTCCCCGTCGAGGTGCGCGCGACCGCCCCCGACGACGTCTGGCTGTCGACCGCGTACGGGCGCGCGTCGAGCTACATCGCGGTGCACCGCTACATCCGGGATGACCACACCCCGTACCTCGCCGCCGCCGAGGCGATCCTCCGGGCGCACGACGGCCGTCCGCACTGGGGCAAGCTGCACAGCCGCGCGGCCGACGACCTGCGGCCGGCCTACCCGCGCTTCGACGACTTCCTCGCCGTGCGCGACCGACTCGACCCCGACCGCGTCTTCACCAACCCGTACCTCGAGCGCGTCCTCGGCCCCTGACCGCCCGGCCCCCGACCACCCGGCCCCTGCCTCGCGCCGCCTCCGTGCCAAATGACGGAGAACATGCCCGGTCGATGCACCTGTGGCGAGTTGACGGCCGATCCTCCGTCATTTGGCAGAACACCGCGGGGTGGCGGCACCCGCGTGGCGGCACCCGCGCGGCGGTACCCGCGCGCCGGTCAGGGGGCGCTCCTAGACTGTGCGCGTGGCTGAGACCCGAGACGGCGCGACCCCCGGCGGCGCGACGGCGGACAGTGACGTCGACACTCTTACGCGCGACGCGGCGCGCGCCGAGGTCGAGCGGCTCACCAGTCGCATCCTCGAGCTGCGCGACGCCTACTACGGCCGCGACACCGTGCTGGAGGACGACGCCACCTACGACGCCATGGTGCGCCGGCTCGAGCTGATCGAGCACGCCTTCCCCGAGCTGCAGAGCCAGGACTCGCCGACCCAGACGGTCGGCGGAGGGGTCGAGAGCACCCTGTTCGCCCCGGTCGAGCACGCCGAGCGCATGCTCAGCCTCGACAACGTGTTCAGCGCCGAGGAGTTCGCCGACTGGGCGGCGAAGGTCGAGCGCGACGCCGGGCGCCCGGTGCGCTGGCTGTGCGAGCTGAAGATCGACGGGCTGGCCCTCAACCTGCGCTACGAGCGCGGCGTGCTGGTGAGCGCGGCGACGCGCGGCGACGGGCGCGTGGGCGAGGACGTCACGGTGAACGCGCGGCTCGTGGCGGGCATCCCGCAGCGCCTGTTCGGCGGCCCCGGACAGCCCGCCACCGCCGACGGACTGCCCGACCTGGTCGAGGTGCGCGGCGAGGTGTTCATTCCGACCGCGCTGTTCGACGAGCTCAACGTCCTCCAGCGCGAGGTGGGCGAGCGCGAGTTCGCCAACCCGCGCAACGCCGCGAGCGGCAGCCTGCGCCAGAAGGCCGAGGGCAAGAACGACGAGCAGCTGGCCCGCATGCACGACCGGCTGAGCCGGCTCCGGATGCTCGTGCACGGCATCGGCGCCTGGCCGAACCCGCCCGTCACCGCGCAGAGCGAGGTCTACGGGCTGCTCGAGGGCTGGGGCCTGCCGATCAGCAGCCACTTCCGCGTGCACGAGAGCGCCGCCGACGCCGCGGCGTACATCGCCTTCCACGGCGAGCACCGGCACGACGTCGAGCACGAGATCGACGGCGTCGTCGTGAAGGTCGACGAGCTGGCCCTGCACGCTGAGCTCGGCGCGACGAGCCGTGCCCCGCGCTGGGCGATCGCCTACAAGTACCCGCCCGAGCAGGTGAACACGCGCCTGCTCGACATCGTCGTCAGCGTGGGTCGCACGGGCCGCGCGACCCCGTACGCGGTCATGGAGAAGGTGCGCGTCGCCGGCAGCGAGGTGCGCCAGGCGACCCTGCACAACCAGGACGTCGTGAAGGCGAAGGGCGTGCTCATCGGCGACACGGTCGTGCTGCGCAAGGCCGGCGACGTGATCCCCGAGGTGCTCGGCCCGGTGGTCGAGCTGCGCGACGGCACCGAGCGCGCCTTCGTCATGCCGCGCGACTGCCCCGAGTGCGGCACCGAGCTGCGGCCGGCGAAGGAGGGCGACGTCGACCTGCGCTGCCCGAACGCCCCCAGCTGCCCCGCCCAGGTGCGCGGTCGCGTCGAGCACATCGGCAGCCGCGGCGCGCTCGACATCGAGGGCCT
>JAIWOM010000228.1 GCA_020216895.1 Microcella sp. | reverse complement strand
ACGTCGTGCTGCAGGGCTACCAGGCGCGGCTCTGGCTGCGACCCGGCGTCACGCTCGACCAGGCGCGCCGCGGCATCGCGCGCGCCCTGCGCGACCCGAACCGCCCGGCGCGCGTCACGCTCGTGCTCGGCGCCGGCAACATCACGGGCATCCCCGCGCTCGACGTGCTCACGGCGCTCTACGGTGAGGCCTCGGCCGTCATCGTCAAGCTCAACCCCGTCAACGCCGCCATCGGCGACGCGCTGCGCGCCTCCTTCGCGCCGCTCATCGAGCTCGGCGTCGTCCACATCGTCGAGGGCGACCACGAGCTGGGCGCGGCGCTCCTCGCGCACGATGCGGTGGATGCGGTGCACATCACCGGCAGCCGCCACAGCCACGACGCCATCGTCTGGGGCTCGGGTGCCGAGGCCGCTAAGCGCAAGAAGGCCGGCACGCCCCTCCTGACGAAGCCGATCACGAGCGAGCTCGGCGGGGTCGGCCCGTCGATCGTGGTCCCCGAAGACGGCTGGTCGAGCGAGAACGTCGACGACATCGCCCGCGCGATCGCCACCGAGCGCCTGCACAACAGCGGCTTTAACTGCGTGGCGACGCAGGTGGTGGTGATCCCCGATGCCTGGCAGCGGGCCGACGAGTTCGTCGCCGCGCTGCGTCGGCACCTCGCCGGGGCGCCCGAGCGTCCGGCCTACTACCCGGGAGCATCCAGCCGCCAGCTCGCCGTCGTCACCGTTCACCCCGACGCCAGCGTGCTCGGCGGCGACCCGGAGGCGCCGCGCACCCTCGTCGACGGTCTCGACCCGGAGAAGGCGGACGAGCACCTGTTCACCGTCGAGGCCTTCGGGCCCGTGCTCGGGGTCGTGCGGCTGCCCGGCTCGCGCGAGCCGGGCGCCTTCCTCGACGCGGCCGTGCGGTTCGCGAACGAGCGGCTGGCGGGCACGCTCGGCGCGGGCATCCACATCCACCCGCGCACGCGCGAGGCGCTCGGCGAGCACTTCGACCGCGCGGTCGCCGAGCTGCGCTACGGCACGATCGGCATCAACGCCTGGACGGGGACCGTGTTCGGCATGCCCGGCGGCAGCTGGGGCGCCTACCCCGGCCACACGCTCGCCGATGTCGGCAGCGGCATCGGCGTCGTGCACAACGCCCTGCTGCTCGACCCCGACCACGTCGAGCGCACCGTCGGAACCGGCGTCTGGAAGCCCTCGCCGACACCCCTCTGGTTCGTCGACAACCGCACCGCGCACGTCACCGCGCGGCGCCTGACCCGCTTCGCGGGCATCGACTCGTGGGTGATCGCCGCCCCCATCGGCGCCGCCGCCATCGACAGCTATCGAAAGGGATGACGATGCCGGGTGCTGCGGCGGCCAACGGTGACCGCCATTACGACGTGATCGTGATCGGCTCGGGGTTCGGCGGCTCGGTCGCCGCCCTGCGCCTGGTCGAGAAGGGCTACCGCGTCGCGGTGCTCGAGGCGGGGCGCCGCTTCGCGGACGACGAGTTCGCCCGGACCTCGTGGAACCTGCGGAAGTTCTTCTGGGCGCCCGCGCTCGGCCTGTTCGGCATCCAGCGCATCCACCTGCTCAGCGACGTGATGATCCTCGCCGGCGCGGGGGTCGGCGGCGGCTCGCTCGTGTACGCGAACACGCTGTACCGACCGGCGTCGGACGCGTTCTTCCGCGACCGCCAGTGGGGGCACATCACCGACTGGAAGGCCGAGCTCGACGCCTACTACGACCAGGCGTCGCGGATGCTCGGGGTCACCATCAACCCGACCATCACCCCGGCCGACGAGGTCATGCAGAAGGTCGCCGCCGACCTCGGCGTCGCCGACACCTTCCGCCTCACCCCGGTCGGCGTGCACTTCGGCGAGGGCGCGGGCGTCGAGAGCCCCGACCCGTACTTCGGCGGGGTCGGGCCGGCCCGCCGCGGCTGCCTCGAGTGCGGCGAGTGCATGACGGGCTGCCGGCACAACGCGAAGAACACCCTCGTGAAGAACTACCTGCACCTGGCCGAGCGCGCGGGCGCGGAGGTGCACGCTCTCACGACCGTGACGCGCCTCGAGTCGCGCGGCGGCGGCGGCTATCGCGTCACGACGCGGGCCACGGGCAAGGGCCGCCGCACCGAGCGGGTCTGGACGGCCGACCAGGTGGTGGTCGCCGCGGGCGCCTGGGGCACCCAGCAGCTGCTGCAGCGCATGAAGGCCGAGGGGCACCTTCCCGGGCTCTCCGACCGGCTGGGCGAGCTGACCCGCACCAACTCCGAATCGCTCGGCGGAGCATCCACCGCCCTGCGCCACGCGCGCGGGGTCGACTTCACGCGGGGTGTCGCCATCACCTCGTCGATCCACCCCGATGAGCACACGCACGTCGAGCCGTGCCGCTACGGCCACGGCTCGAACGCCCTCGCGCTGCTGGCAACCCTCGCGGTGCCGGGAGGCGGCCGCACGCCGCGCTGGCTGCTCTGGCTCGGGCAGCTGCTGCGCCACCCCGCCCGCGTCGCCTCGATGGTGTTCGGCCTCGGCAGCTGGAGCCGTCGCACGATCGTCGGCCTCGTCATGCAGAACCGCGATAACTCGCTCACGGTGCGCGCGCACCGCGGAACGTTCGGGCGCATCAGGCTGCGGTCGAGCCAGGGGCACGGCGAGCCGAATCCGACGTTCATCCCGCAGGCCAACGAGGCCTACGCGAGCATGGCCAAGCACATGAACGGCTTCGCGCAGTCGGGCATCAGCGAGGTCTTCGACATCCCGATGACCGCCCACTTCCTCGGCGGCTGCCCGATCGGCGACGCCCCCGAGACCGGCGTCGTCGATGCCTACCACCGCGTGTTCGGGCACGAGGGACTGCACGTCGTCGACGGCGCGGCCATCTCGGCGAACCTCGGCGTGAATCCCTCGCTCACGATCACCGCGCAGGCGGAGCGCGCCTTCGCGCTCTGGCCGAATCGCGGCGACGCGGATGCCCGCCCCGCGCTCGGCGACGCCTACGCCCCGGTCGCCCCCGTGCCGCCGCGGTCGCCCGTGGTT
>JAIWOM010000006.1 GCA_020216895.1 Microcella sp. | reverse complement strand
CGCACGGGCTCGCTGCGGGCGGGGTCGAACGGCTCGACCCGCAGCCCGGCGGGCAGTGCCGGTGCGGGTGAGGACGGCGTGGTGAGGTCGCGCTCGAGAGTGGTGAACCAGCGGGCCGCCTCGAAGCCGAGGCGCTGCAGCAGCGCGCCGTGCTCGGGCGCGCGATCGGCCGCGTAGCTGAGCACCCAGGCCGGCAGGCGCAGCGGGCTCGCGGCGAGCATCCGCAATGCACGATCATGCTGCCAGCGCAGCAGACGGCGACCGATGCCGCGTCCGCGCGCCGCAGGGTCGACGCCGCCGAACAGGATCACCCGCACGAGCGACTCGGGGTCGGGCGGCATCACGCACAGCCCCCACGCCACGGCGGTGCCCGCGTCGTCGAGAGCGATGAGGCCATCGCGCGCCGGGTCGACCCACGAATGCTCGAGCTCCTCCTGCAGCTCGTCGAGCGACTCGCTCCAGGTGGGGTGGTCGCGGCGGCTCATGCGCTCGGCCAGGTCGACCAGCAGCGGGGCATCGTCGGTCGCCAAGGGGCGCCACCGGATGCCCTCCGGGCCCTCGGGAAGCCCCGGGTCGCCCGGCGCCTCGATGCGGTCGCGGAGGGGCGGCAGCTGCTCGGTCACGGGGGAAAGAGTACGGCCCCCGCTCTCTCGAGCGGGGGCCGTGACGCGATCGTGATCGCGGAGGACCTACTTCGCCTCGTCCTCGCCGGCGGTCTCCTCGGCCGGAGCCTCCTCAGCGGCCTCAGCCGCGGGAGCCTCGACGACCTCCTCCGCGGTGGCCTCCTCGACGACGGCCTCCTCGACCGGAGCAGCAGCCGGAGCCGCGGCGGCGGCCGGCTTCTTGGCGCTCTTCGGCTTCGGGTTCACCGGCTCGAGCACGAGCTCGATGACGGCCATGGGGGCGTTGTCGCCCTTGCGGTAGCCGACCTTCGTGATGCGGGTGTAGCCGCCCTCGCGCTCGGCCATGAGCGGCGCGATCTCGGTGAACAGCAGGTGCACCGCGGTCTTGTCGGTCACGATGCGCATGACGCGACGACGGGCGTGCAGGTCACCGCGCTTCGCGAAGGTGATGAGGCGCTCGGCGAGGGGGCGCAGGCGCTTCGCCTTCGTCTCGGTGGTCGTGATTCGCTGGTGGGTGAACAGCGCGGTCGCGAGGTTGGCGAGCAGCAGGCGCTCGTGGGCCGGACCGCCGCCGAGGCGGGGACCCTTCGTGGGCTGAGGCATGATGTGTGTTCTTTCGGTTCAGGAGCGGGAGGGGAGCTGGGCGCGAGAGGGCCTAGCTCTCCTCGTCGTCGTAGCTGTAGAAGTGCGCGCCGTCGAAGCCGGGAACGGCGTCCTTGAGCGAGAGGCCCATCTCGACGAGCTTGTCCTTGACCTCGTCGACCGACTTCTGCCCGAAGTTGCGGATGTTCATCAGCTGGGTCTCGGAGAGCGCGACGAGCTCGCTCACCGTGTTGATGCCCTCGCGCTTGAGGCAGTTGTAGCTGCGCACCGACAGGTCGAGGTCCTCGATCGGCATCGAGAGCTCGGTCGAGACGAGGGCGTCGACCGGCGCGGGGCCGATCTCGATGCCCTCGGCCGCGGTGTTGAGCTCGCGGGCGAGGCCGAACAGCTCGACCAGCGTGCGGCCGGCCGAGGCGATGGCGTCGCGCGGCGAGATCGCCGGCTTCGTCTCGACGTCGACCACGAGGCGGTCGAAGTCGGTGCGCTCACCGGCACGCGTCGCCTCGACGCGGTAGGTGACCTTGAGCACGGGCGAGTAGATCGAGTCGACGGGGATCTGCCCGGCCTCGCTGAACTCGCTGCGGTTCTGGGTGGCGCTGACGTAGCCGCGACCGCGCTCGATGGTGAGCTCGAGCTCGAACTTCGCGCTGTCGTTGAGCGTCGCGATGACCAGCTCGGGGTTGTGGATCTCGACACCGGCCGGAGCCGAGATGTCGGCCGCGGTGACCTCACCGGCGCCCTGCTTGCGCAGGTAGGCGGTGATCGGCTCGTCGTGCTCGCTCGAGACCACGAGGTTCTTGATGTTGAGGATGATCTCGGTGACATCCTCCTTCACACCGGTGATGGTGCTGAACTCGTGCAGCACGCCATCGATGCGGATACTCGTCACGGCGGCACCGGGAATCGACGAGAGCAGGGTGCGGCGCAGCGAGTTGCCGAGCGTGTACCCGAAGCCCGGCTCGAGCGGCTCGATGATGAACCGGGAGCGGAACTCGGAGACGTTCTCCTCGGTCAGCGTGGGACGTTGTGCGATGAGCACTGTGGATTCCTTTCGGCAAAGTGTCCGCCATATGACACTTGTGGCGCGACGAGTGGCTGGCTCGTCGAGAGTGTGGAGTTATCGAAGTTCGGGGGTCACCGTCGACCCGGCGCGGCCAGCGGCCGCCGCGCACCGACCCGCCGGAGCGGGTCGGTGCGCACGACGGCTAGACGCGGCGACGCTTGGGCGGGCGGCAGCCGTTGTGCGCCTGCGGGGTGACGTCGCTGATCGAGCCCACCTCGAGGCCGGCGGCCTGGAGCGAGCGGATCGCGGTCTCGCGGCCCGAGCCCGGGCCCTTCACGAAGACGTCGACCTTCTTCATGCCGTGCTCCTGCGCCTGGCGCGCGGCCGACTCGGCGGCGAGCTGCGCGGCGAAGGGCGTCGACTTGCGCGAGCCCTTGAAGCCGACCTGGCCGGACGACGCCCAGCTGATGACGGCGCCGCTCGGGTCGGTGATCGACACGATCGTGTTGTTGAAGGTGGACTTGATGTGAGCCTGCCCGACGGCGATGCTCTTCTTCTCCTTGCGGCGGGGCTTGCGCGCGGCCGACTTGGGTGCTGCCATGGTCTTCTCCTGAACCTGTTCGTAGGCGCTAGCGGGCGGGGCCCGGGACTAGCGCGCCTTCTTCTTGCCGGCGACGGTGCGCTTCGGGCCCTTGCGGGTACGAGCGTTGGTCTTGGTGCGCTGGCCGCGCACCGGGAGGCCACGGCGGTGACGCAGGCCCTCGTACGAGCCGATCTCGACCTTGCGGCGGATGTCGGCGGCGACCTCTCGGCGGAGGTCACCCTCGACCTTGTAGGTGCCCTCGATGTGGTCGCGGAGCGCGACGAGCTGGTCGTCGGTGAGGTCCTTGACGCGGATGTTCGGGTCGATACCCGTGGCGGCGAGGGTCTCGTGCGAACGCGTGCGACCGACGCCGTAGATGTAGGTGAGTGCGATCTCCACGCGCTTGTCGCGCGGGATGTCGACTCCGGCAAGACGGGCCATGATGGCTCCTTCAGGTGTGTGAGAGGTGTGGAGCAGTTCCGGTGCCAGGGCCCCTCGCCCTGGGTGTCCTCCGCTCTCGCGGATTCTGGAACTGCCGGTTGACCGTGTTCAGTTATGAGTCAGTGGGGCCCTGAGCGCAGGACCGCAGGCGACTAACCCTGGCGCTGCTTGTGCCGCGGGTTCTCGCAGATGACCATCACGTTGCCGTGCCGGCGGATGACCTTGCACTTGTCGCAGATGGGCTTGACGCTGGGGTTGACCTTCATGGGTGTTCTTCTCTCTCGCTGGCCTCGTGCTCCGGGTGGTTTCCCGGGCCGTTCCTTATCCGGCGCGACGCTTACTTGTAGCGGTAGACGATGCGGCCGCGGGTCAGGTCGTACGGGCTCAGCTCCACGATCACGCGGTCCTCCGGGAGGATGCGGATGTAGTGCTGGCGCATCTTGCCCGAGATGTGGGCGAGCACCTTGTGGCCGTTGGTCAGCTCGACGCGGAACATCGCGTTGGGCAGCGCTTCGACCACCGAGCCTTCGATCTCGATGACACCGTCTTTTTTGGCCATTGCCTCTTCGTCGCTAAAAGTGTTGGTCGTACCGGTCGTGCGGATGACGCGGTGCTGCTGCGGTCGACCCCCTCTGCACGGCGGGGTCTCGGGAGACACGCCGAAGGCGTGCCAAAAGCACCAAGGGTCGAGCCTAGGTGATAAAGAGGCTCGAGAGCAAGTCGGCGGGGTGGCCGGTCAGGCGGTGAACAGGATGCCCCGGGCCGCGAGCGCGGACTCGATGCGCTCCGTGACCTCGGCGATCTCGCCGATGCCGTCGACCTGGGCGAGCAAGCCGCGCTCGGCGTACACGCCGATCAGCGGCGCCGTCTGCTCGGCGTACACCTCGAGACGGTGCCGCACGACGGCCTCGTCGTCATCGGCGCGACCCTGCTCGAGGGCGCGCTTCTTCAGGCGCTCGACCACGACATCCGGGTCCGCCACGAGTTCGACGACGGCGTCCATCGCGTGCCCGCTCTCGGCGAGCAGCTCATCGAGGGCGCGCACCTGGTCGATCGTGCGCGGGTAGCCGTCGAGCAGGAAACCGTCCGCGGCGTCGGTCTGCGAGAGCCGGTCGCGCACGAGGTCGTTCGTGAGGCTGTCGGGCACGTTGTCGCCCGCATCCATGTAGGCCTTCGCCTGCTTGCCGAGCGGGGTCTCGTCGCGGAGGTGCGCACGGAAGATGTCGCCGGTCGAGATGGCCGGCACGCCGAGCGCCTGCGAGAGCCGCTGCGCCTGCGTGCCCTTGCCCGCTCCGGGCGGGCCGATCAGCAGCAGACGAGCGCTCATCGCAGGAGGCCCTCGTAGTGGCGCTGCTGCAGCTGGGCGTCGATCTGCTTCACCGTCTCGAGGCCGACGCCGACGATGATCAGGATGCTCGCCCCGCCGAACGGGAAGTTCTGGTTCGCCCCGACCGCTGCGAAGGCGATCAGCGGGATCAGCGCGATGAGGCCCAGGTAGAGCGACCCCGGCAGGGTGACGCGGGTCAGCACGTAGTCGAGGTACTCGGCCGTCGGGCGACCGGCGCGGATGCCCGGGATGAAGCCGCCGTACTTCTTCATGTTGTCGGCGACCTCTTCGGGGTTGAAGGTGATCGCCACGTAGAAGTAGGTGAAGCCCACGATGAGCAGGAAGTACAGGACCATGTAGATCGGGTTGTCACCCGACACCAGGTTGTTCTGGATCCAGACAACCCACTCGGGCGCGGTCTCGCCCGCGGCCGGCTGGTTGAACTGCGCGATCAGCGCCGGCAGGTAGAGCAGCGACGACGCGAAGATGACGGGCACGACGCCGGCCATGTTCACCTTGATCGGGATGTACGTGTTGTTGCCGCCGTAGGTGCGGCGACCGACCATGCGCTTGGCGTACTGCACCGGGATGCGGCGCTGCGACTGCTCGACGAACACGACCGCGGCCATCACGAGCAGGCCGAGGGCGAGCACGATGAGGAAGATCTCGAAGCCCTGCGACACGGCGATGGCCCACAGGGCCGACGGGAACGTGGCCGCGATCGACACGAAGATCAGCAGCGACATGCCGTTGCCGATGCCGCGCTCGGTGACCATCTCGCCGAACCACATGATGAGGCCGGTGCCTGCCGTCATGGTGATGACCATGAGCAGGATCGCGTACCAGGCGTCGTTCGTGATGAGGTCGTTGCACTGCGGCACACCGCTGGTGGTCGGGAAGAGCGCACCGGCGCGCGCGACCGTGATGAGGGTGGTCGACTGCAGCACCGCGAGCGCGATCGTCATGTAGCGCGTGTACTGCGTCAGCTTGGCCTGACCGGCCTGGCCCTCCTTGTGAAGGGTGTCGAAGTGCGGGATCACGACGCGCAGCAGCTGGGTGATGATCGACGCGGTGATGTACGGCATGATGCCGAGCGCGAAGATCGAGAGCTGCAGCAGGGCGCCGCCGCTGAAGAGGTTCACGAGCTGGTAGAGACCGGTGGCCCCCTGGTTGCCCGCGAGGCAGATCTGCACGTTCTGGAAGTCGACGAACGGCGCCGGGATGAACGACCCGAGGCGGAAGATCGCGACGATCGCCAGCGTGAAGCCGATCTTGCGGCGCAGGTCGGGCGTGCGGAAGATCCGCCCGATAGCTCTGAACACGTGGACCTCCCGTAGAACAACCAAAGGCACCCGCCCGCCCGGCGACGAGGGATGCTGTGGCCCGTGTGGGCCGTGACCCGAGGTGGGTCGGAACCGCAGGGAAGGGTGGCCCCGAAGGGCCACCCATCACCTACTGGATCGAACCGCCGGCGGCGACGATCTTCTGCTCAGCCGAGCGCGAGACCTTGTCGACGGTCACGTTGAGCTTAACCGCAATGTCGCCGTCACCGAGAACCTTGACCTTCTCGTTCTTGCGCACGGCACCCTTCGCGACGAGGTCGGCGACGGTGACGTCGCCCCCCTTCGGGTACAGGGCGGCCAGCGCCGAGAGGTTGACGACCTGGTACTCGACCCGGAACGGGTTCGTGAAGCCGCGCAGCTTGGGCGCGCGCATCACCGAGTTCAGGTTGCCGCCCTCGAAGCCGGGCTTGACCTGGTAGCGGGCCTTGGTTCCCTTGGTTCCGCGACCCGCGGTCTTGCCCTTCGAGCCCTCACCACGGCCGACGCGGGTGCGGTCCTTCTTCGCACCGGCAGCCGGGCGGAGGTGGTGGACCTTGAGCACCTGCGGGCGCGCGACGTCGGCCGACGCGGCCTTCTTCGCGGGAGCCTTCGTGGCGGCGGGGGCCTTCTCGGCTGCGGGCTTGGCGGCGGCCTTCGCCGTAGCCTTCTCCGCGGCCGGCTTCGCGGCAGCCTTCGCCGGAGCCTTCTCCGCAGCCGCCTTCGCCGGAGCCTTCTCCGCGGCCGGCTTGGCAGCGGCCTTGGTCGCGGGCTTCTTCTCCGCAGCGGGCTTCGCAGCCGCGGCGGTGCTCGCCTTCTTCGCCGGCGCCTTCTCGGCGGCGGGCTTCTTCTCTTCAGCCATTAGTCAATCTCCTCGACCGTCACGAGGTGGGCGACCGCACGGACGTAGCCGCGGTTGGCCGGGGTGTCCTCACGGACGACGACATCGCCGATCCGCTTGAGTCCCAAGCTCCGCAGCGTGTCGCGCTGGTTCTGCTTCTCGCTGATGACGGACTTGATCTGGGTCACCTTGAGCTGCGCGGCCATCACGCACCACCCTTCCCGGCAGCCGTGGCCGCAGCGGCCTCGGCGCGCACGAGGCGGGCCGGAGCCACGTCCTCGAACTCGAGCCCACGGCGGGCGGCGACGGCGCGCGGCTCTTCGAGCTGCTTGAGCGCCTCCACCGTCGCGTGGACGATGTTGATCGTGTTCGACGAGCCGAGCGACTTGCTCAGGACGTCGTGGATGCCAGCGCACTCGAGCACGGCGCGCACCGGGCCACCGGCGATAACACCGGTACCGGCGGCGGCGGGGCGCAGCAGCACCACGCCGGCAGCGGCCTCGCCCTGCACGGGGTGCGGGATCGTCGCGGCGACGCGGGGCACGCGGAAGAAGTTCTTCTTGGCCTCCTCGACGCCCTTCGAGATCGCGGTCGGCACCTCGCGGGCCTTGCCGTAGCCGACACCGACCATGCCGTTGCCGTCACCGACGACCACCAGGGCGGTGAAGCTAAAGCGACGACCGCCCTTGACGACCTTCGACACGCGGTTGATCGTCACGACACGCTCGAGGAACGGGCTCTTCTCGGTCTCGCGCTGACCGCGGTCGCGGTTGGGGTTGCGCTCGCGACCGCCACGGCGAGCCTCACGGGGCTCGGTCGCCGTCTCCGACGCCACAGCGGTCTCCACGGGGGCCTCTGCCGCCACGGTCTGCTCCTTCTCGTTGTCCGTCACAGGTCCAGCCCTGCCTCTCGCGCTCCATCGGCGATCGCAGCGACGCGACCGGCGTAGCGGTTGCCGCCGCGGTCGAACACGACCGCGTCGACGCCCGCCTTCTTGGCGCGCTCAGCGACCAGCTCGCCGACCTTGCGGGCCTTGGCGGTCTTGTCGCCCTCGAAGCCGCGGAGGTCCGCCTCCATGGTCGACGCGCTCGCCACGGTGTGGCCCTTGGTGTCGTCGACGATCTGCACGAACACGTGCCGCGACGAACGGGTCACGACCAGGCGCGGCCGCTCGGCCGTGCCGGTGATGCGCTTGCGCAGACGCGCGTGACGGCGGCCCTTGGCGGCCGACTTGCTCTTGCCTCTCGTACCGAGACCCATGACTACTTCCCAGCCTTTCCGGCCTTGCGACGCACGACCTCGCCGGCGTACCGAACGCCCTTGCCCTTGTACGGCTCGGGCTTGCGGATCTTGCGGATGTTCGCAGCGACCTCACCGACAGCCTGCTTGTCGATGCCGCTGACGGTGAGCTTGTTGTTGCCCTCGACCGTGAAGGTGATGCCCGCGGGCGGGTTCACGGTGACGGGGTGCGAGAAGCCGAGCGAGAACTCGACACCCTCGCCCTTGGCCTGCACGCGGTAACCGGTGCCGACGACCTCAAGGCCCTTGGAGTAGCCCTGGGTCACGCCGACGATCTGGTTCGCGATGAGCGTGCGGGTGAGGCCGTGGAGCGAGCGCGAGTTGCGCTCGTCATCGGGACGGGTCACGACGACCTGGTTGTCCTCGATGGCGACCTCGATGGGGCTCGCGACGGTGAGCGAGAGCTCACCCTTCGGGCCCTTGACGGTGACGGCCTGGCCGTCGATCTTGACCTCGACACCACCGGGGATGTCGATGGGCATGCGTCCGATACGTGACATGACCGATCACCACACGTAGGCGAGGACTTCCCCACCCACGCCCTTCTTCATCGCCTCGCGGTCGGTGAGGAGCCCCGAGGAGGTCGACAGGATCGCGACACCGAGGCCACCGAGGACGGTGGGGATCTCGGTCGACTTCGCGTAGACACGCAGACCCGGCTTCGAGACGCGCTTGATGCCGGCGATCGACCGCTCGCGGTTCGGGCCGTACTTGAGCGAGAGGGTCAGCGTGCTGCCGACGCGGGCGTCGGCGACGCTCCAGTCGGCGATGTAGCCCTCGCGCTTGAGGATCTCAGCGATGTGCGTCTTCAGCTTGGAGCTGGGGAGCGACACCGTGTCGTGGTACGCCGAGTTGGCGTTCCGCAGTCTGGTCAGCAGGTCTGCGACCGGATCTGTCATCGTCATGATGCGGTTTTCCGTTTCTCGTCCGGTTTCGACTCCCGGTACACCGGGGCCGACCTGGCCGATCGTGGCCCCGAAGGACCGGTTGGGGTGTTACTGGGCGCTGTCGCTCGAGCGGAAGGGGAAGCCGAGGGCGCGCAGCAGGGCGCGGCCCTCGTCATCCGTCTTCGCGGTCGTGACGACGGTGATGTCGAAGCCGCGGACGCGGTCGATCTTGTCCTGGTCGATCTCGTGGAACACGCTCTGCTCCTGGAGACCGAAGGTGTAGTTGCCGTTGCCGTCGAACTGCTGGTCGCTGAGGCCGCGGAAGTCGCGGATGCGGGGCAGGGCGAGGGTGATCAGGCGGTCCATGAACTCCCAGGCGCGGTCGCCGCGCAGCGTGACGTGCGCGCCGATCGGCATGCCCTCGCGCAGCTTGAACTGCGCGATCGACTTGCGGGCCTTGGTGACCATGGGCTTCTGGCCGGTGATCGCGGTGAGGTCCTTGATGGCGCCGTCGATGACCTTCGAGTCACGGGCGGCCTCGCCGACACCGGTGTTCACGACGATCTTGACGAGGCCGGGGACCTGCATCGGGTTCGCGTAGCCGAACTGCTCGGTGAGCTGCTTCTTGATCTCCGAGCGGTACTTCTGCTTGAGGCGCGGCTGGACCGTGTTCGCCACGGCAGCGCCAGTCGACGCGGCAGTTTCAGTGGACATTAGAGCTTCTCACCTGACTTCTTGGCGTACCGCACGCGGACGGTCTTCTTGACGCCGTTCTTCTCGACGACCTCCTCGCGGAAACCCACGCGGGTCGGCTTCTTGGTCTTCGGGTCGACGAGCGCCACGTTGGAGACGTGGATCGGGGCCTCAGCGGTCTCGATGCCACCCGTCTTCGTGCCGCGCTGCGTCTGGCCGACGCGCACGTGCTTCGTGACGTAGTTGACGCCCTCGACGATCACGCGGTTCTTGTCCGCGATGACCTCGATGACGCGACCCTGCTTGCCACGGTCACCGCCGCGGGCCTCGGTGGCGCCGCTGATGACCTGGACGAGGTCGCCCTTCTTGATCTTGGCCATGGCTAGAGCACCTCCGGGGCGAGCGAGACGATCTTCATGAACTTCTTGTCGCGGAGCTCGCGACCGACCGGTCCGAAGATGCGGGTCCCACGAGGGTCGCCGTCATTCTTGAGGATGACAGCGGCGTTCTCGTCGAACTTGATGTACGAGCCGTCGGGACGACGGGTCTGCTTGACGGTGCGCACCACGACCGCCTTGACGACGTCGCCCTTCTTGACGTTGCCGCCGGGGATCGCGTCCTTGACGGTCGCGACGATGACGTCACCGAGGCCCGCGTAGCGGCGGCCGGAGCCTCCGAGCACGCGGATGGTGAGCAGCTCCTTGGCGCCGGTGTTGTCGGCGACCTTGAGCCGGGATTCCTGCTGGATCATTTCTGTCTCCTAGTGGACAAGCAGGCGCGGGCCTACTTGGCCTTCTCGAGGATCTCGACGAGGCGCCAGCGCTTCGTGGCGGACAGGGGGCGGGTCTCAGAGATCAGGACGAGGTCGCCGATGCCGGCGGTGTTCTGCTCGTCGTGAGCCTTGACCTTCGAGGTGCGACGCATGACCTTGCCGTAGAGCGGGTGCTTCACGCGGTCCTCGACCTCGACGACGATGGTCTTGTCCATCTTGTCGCTCGTGACGTACCCGCGGCGGACCTTGCGGTAGCCGCGCGCCGAGGCGTCGCGAACGTCGTGCTCGGCCGACTCGTGGCCAGCTGCGGCCTTCTTCTCGGTCGTCGCCATCAGTTCTTCTCCTCAGTGTTCTTCGCCGGCGCTGCCTCAGCGGCCTCGGCCTCAGCGGGAGCATCCGCCTTCGCCTTCGCCGCCTTCTTGGCCGGCTTCTCCGGCAGCTCGAGCGGCGCCGGGGTGGCGCGCAGGCCGAGCTCGCGCTCGCGGATGATCGTGTAGATCCGCGCGATGTCGCGCTTGACCGCGCGCAGGCGGCCGTGGCTCTCGAGCTGACCGGTCGCGGCCTGGAAGCGCAGGTTGAACAGCTCCTCCTTGGCCTTCTTCAGCTCGTCGACGAGACGCTCGTCCTCAAACGTGTCGAGCTCGGCGGGCGCCAGCTCCTTCGATCCGATCGCCATTACGCGTCGCCTCCCTCGCGCTTGATGATGCGTGCCTTGAGGGGCAGCTTGTGAATCGCACGGGTCATGGCCTCACGAGCGAGCTGCTCGTTGACGCCCGCGACCTCGAAGAGGACGCGACCCGGCTTGACGTTCGCGACCCACCACTCGGGCGAACCCTTACCGGAACCCATGCGGGTCTCGGCCGGCTTCTTGGTGAGCGGACGGTCGGGGTAGATGTTGATCCAGACCTTGCCGCCACGCTTGATGTGACGCGTCATGGCGATACGAGCGGACTCGATCTGCCGGTTCGTCACATACGCGGGGGTGAGGGCCTGGATGCCGAACTCGCCGAACGTGACCTCGGTGCCACCGGTCGCGTGCCCACTCCGCTTGGGGTGGTGCTGCTTGCGGTACTTGACCTTGCGGGGAATCAGCATTGTTCCTAGCCTTCCGCTCCGGCCGCGACGGGAACCGCAGCGGTGGCACCACGGCCACCGTCACGACGAGGACCGCGGTCCGAGTCACGACGCTCGGGGCGCGACGACTTCTGGGCCGCCTGCTCGCGAGCGAGTTCCTTGTTGGTGATGTCGCCCTTGTAGATCCAGACCTTCACGCCGATGCGGCCGAAGGTGGTCTTGGCCTCGTAGAAGCCGTAGTCGATGTTCGCGCGCAGCGTGTGCAGCGGCACACGACCCTCGCGGTAGAACTCCGACCGGCTCATCTCGGCGCCGCCGAGACGGCCCGAGACCTGAATGCGGACGCCCTTGGCGCCGGCGCGCTGCGCACCCTGCAGGCCCTTGCGCATCGCGCGGCGGAACGCCACGCGGGCGCTCAGCTGCTCGGCGATGCCCTGGGCGACCAGCTGCGCCTCGGCCTCGGGGTTCTTCACCTCGAGGATGTTCAGCTGGATCTGCTTCTTGGTGAGCTTCTCGAGGTCGGCGCGGATGCGCTCGGCCTCGGCACCGCGGCGACCGATCACGATGCCCGGGCGGGCGGTGTGGATGTCGACGCGGACGCGGTCGCGGGTGCGCTCGATCTCGATGCGCGCCACGCCGGCGCGGTCGAGGCTCGTGGTGAGCATCCGGCGGATCTTGACGTCCTCCGCCACGTAGTCGGCGTATCGCTGACCGGGCTTGGTGCTGTCGGAGAACCAGCGCGACACGTGGTCGGTGGTGATTCCGAGACGGAAACCGTACGGGTTGACTTTCTGACCCATGACTACTTGCTCGCCTTCTTCTTGCTCGGGCCCGCGGCGACCAGCTCGTCCGGCGTGGCGAGCACGACGGTGATGTGGCTGGTGCGCTTGTTGATGCGGAACGCGCGGCCCTGGGCGCGCGGCTGGAACCGCTTGAGGGTCGTGCCCTCATCCACGAACGCGCGGGAGATGTAGAGGTCCTGCTCGTCGAGGTAGGCGTTCGCGGCGTCCGCCTTCACCCGGGCGTTGGCCATGGCCGACGCGACGAGCTTGTAGACGGGCTCGCTCGCAGCCTGCGGGGCGAACTTCAGGATGGCCAGCGCCTCGAGGGCCTGCTTGCCGCGGATCATGTCGACGACGCGACGAGCCTTCTGAGGCGTCACGCGGATGTGTCGCACGCGGGCGATCGACTCCACCATGTCTGTACTCCTCTTCACGCCGCCGGGTTACCGGCGACGACCCTTCTTGTCGTCCTTCTCGTGGCCGCGGAAGGTGCGGGTCGGCGCGAACTCGCCGAGCTTGTGGCCGACCATGGTCTCGGTCACGAACACGGGGATGTGCTTGCGGCCGTCGTGCACGGCGATGGTGTGCCCGAGCATGGCGGGGACGATCATCGAACGGCGCGACCAGGTCTTGATGACGTTCTTCGTGCTGGCCTCGTTCTGGGCGAACACCTTGCGGAGCAGGTGGTCGTCGACGAACGGACCCTTCTTGAGACTGCGAGGCATTGTTCTCGACTCCTACTAGCGCTTCTTGCCAACGGTGCGGCGACGGACGATGAGCTTGTCGCTCTCTTTGTTGGGGCGGCGCGTGCGGCCCTCCGACTGACCCCAGGGGCTCACCGGGTGGCGGCCACCGCTGGTCTTGCCCTCACCACCGCCGTGCGGGTGGTCGATCGGGTTCATCGCGACACCGCGGACGGTCGGGCGGACGCCCTTCCAGCGCATGCGGCCGGCCTTGCCCCAGTTGATGTTCGACTGCTCGGCGTTGCCGACCTCGCCGACGGTCGCGCGGCAGCGCGCGTCGACGTTGCGGATCTCGCCCGAGGGCAGACGCAGCTGGGCGTAGGGGCCGTCCTTCGCGACGAGGCGCACCGAGGCGCCGGCCGAGCGGGCCAGCTTGGCCCCGCCGCCCGGGCGCAGCTCGATGGCGTGCACGACGGTACCGACGGGGATGTTGCGCAGCGGCAGGTTGTTGCCGGGCTTGATGTCGGCCGAGGGACCCGACTCGACGATGTCGCCCTGCGCCAGCTTGTTCGGCGCCAGGATGTAGCGCTTGGTGCCGTCCACGTAGTGCAGGAGCGCGATGCGCGCGGTGCGGTTGGGGTCGTACTCGATGTGCGCGACCTTGGCGTTCACGCCGTCCTTGTCATTGCGACGGAAGTCGATGACGCGGTACTGGCGCTTGTGGCCACCGCCGATGTGCCGGGTGGTGATGCGACCCGAGTTGTTGCGGCCACCGGTCTTCGGCAGCGGCTTCAGAAGCGACTTCTCGGGCGTCGATCGCGTGATCTCAGCGAAGTCGGCGACCGACGAGCCGCGACGACCCGGGGTCGTGGGCTTGTACTTGCGAATAGCCATTGTCGTGTGTCCTTCGTGCCTAGCCGACGGCCGTGAAGATGTCGATGGAGCCCGACTTCAGCGTGACGATGGCGCGCTTGGTGTCCTTGCGCTTGCCGATGCCGAAGCGGGTGCGGCGGGTCTTGCCCGTGCGGTTGAGCGTGTTCACCGAGGCGACCTTGACGTTGAAGATCTTCTCGATGGCGAGCTTGATCTCGGTCTTGTTCGCACGGGTGTCGACGAGGAAGGTGTACTTGCCATCGTCGATGAGCGCGTAGCTCTTCTCGCTCACGACCGGCGCGATGATGATGTCGCGCGGGTCCTTGTTCTGGGCGACAGCGTGGATGCTCATGCGCCGACCTCTTCCTTCTTCGTCTTCGCGGCCACGAAGGCGTTGTAGGCGCCCCTCGTGAACACGATGTCGTCGCTGACCAGCACGTCGTACGCGTTGAGCTGGTCGGGGCTGATCACGTGCAGACCCTTGAGGTTGCGCACGCTCTTGAGGTTGATCTCGTCGTCGCGCTCGATCACCACGAGCACGTTGCGGCCCGTGTTGAGCTGCGCGAGCACGGCGGCCGCGGCCTTGGTCGAGGGCGCGTCGCTGCCGAAGGTCTCGACGACGTGCAGACGCTCGCCCCGAGCACGGTCGCTGAGCGCGCCCAGCAGGGCGGCGGCGATCATCTTCTTGGGGGTGCGCTGCGCGTAGTTGCGCGGGGTCGGACCGTGGACGATGCCACCGCCGCGGTGCTCCGGCGCACGCACCGAGCCCTGACGGCTGCGGCCGGTGCCCTTCTGCTTGAACGGCTTGACACCCGAACCGGAGACCTCACCGCGACCCTTGGTCGAGTGGGTGCCCTGGCGAGCGGCCGCGAGCTGGGCCACGACGACCTGATGCAGCAGCGGGACATTGGTCTGAACGTCGAAGACGGCGGCGGGCAGGTCGACCGAACCGGTCTTCTTGCCGGCGGCGTCGATCACGTCGAGCGAGGTAGCCATGGCGCTTACGCTCCCTTCACGGCGTTGCGGACGAAAACAAGACGGCCGCGAGCACCGGGAACCGCGCCCTTGACGAGCAGCAGACCCTTCTCGAGGTCGACCGAGTGGACCTTCAGGTTGAGGACCGTCACGCGGTCACCACCCATGCGGCCCGCCATGCGCATGCCCTTGAAGACGCGGCTGGGGGTCGACGAGGCGCCGATCGAGCCGGGCTTGCGGTGGTTGCGGTGCGCACCGTGCGAGGCGGAGACACCCTTGAAGTTGTGGCGCTTCATGACACCGGCGAAGCCCTTGCCCTTGCTGGTGCCGACGACGTCGACCAGTTGGCCGGCCTCGAAGATGTCGACAGCGAGCTGCTGGCCGGGGGTGTACTCGGCGGCGTCCGCCGTGCGCACCTCGGTGACGTGACGGCGCGGCGTGGTGCCGGCCTTCTCGAAGTGGCCGCTCAGCGGCTTGGTGACCTTGCGCGGGTCGATGGCGCCGTAGGCGATCTGAACGGCGGCGTAGCCGTCGACCTCGGGGGTGCGCACCTGCGTCACCACGTTGGGGGAGATCTCCACGACGGTGACGGGCACGAGCTTGTTGTTCTCGTCCCACACCTGCGTCATGCCGAGCTTCGTGCCCAGCAGACCCTTGGTCGTCTTGGTTGCAGACATGTCCGGGTTCCTTAGAGCTTGATCTCGATGTTGACGTCGGCGGGCAGGTCGAGGCGCATGAGCGAGTCGACCGCCTTCGGCGTCGGGTCGATGATGTCGATGAGACGCTTGTGCGTGCGCTTCTCGAAGTGCTCGCGGCTGTCCTTGTACTTGTGGGGCGACCGGATGACGGCGATCACGTTCTTCTCCGTCGGCAGCGGCACGGGGCCCACGACGGTGGCGCCGGCACGGGTGACCGTGTCCACGATCTTGCGCGCCGATGCGTCGAGACCTGCGTGGTCATACGACTTAAGCCGGATGCGGATCTTCTGTCCCGCCATGCTCAACTCTCTTCCTTCTTGGACGTGATGCGCCCGTCGGGGCGCACCTCACGCGGAGCGCAATTCGCTGTCGCACCACTGTTCTTCTGTCAAACGTCAATCGCCTGGTTGCAGCCCGCCCGCGCTCGCGCACGGCTCGGATTCGGCCTCGTCGATCCAACGCCTGCCGCCGACCCCCGCGCCCGGGCGTGTCGCCCGGTTCAGGCACACGGGTCTCCCCGGAGCTGAGTGGTGTCGGCTTAAGCTGTGTTCTTCTGCCTGCGGCCTAGGCTCATGGCTTCCCGCTCGCGACGGCCCTCTCGGGCCCTCGGTGCGAAGCTCGTCCTATGCACTGCCGGGCAGTGAGCCGCGCGAAAGCACGGCGTGTGGAACCAGGAAAGTCTGCCACACCTGTACAGTCCGTGCAACCCGGGCGTGTCGCGCTACGTATTGGCGGGTTCGCCGAGCTTCGGGAGCACCAGCAGCTCGACCACGAGCACCACGACGACGCCGGCGACGAACACCGCCGCGGCCGCGGCGCCGGCAATCGCGACGACCAGCATCCCCCAGTCCTCGCCGCCCGAGCCGCCCGCGGCGGCGGTGACCAGCGCAAAGACACCGATGTTGACCGCGAGGGCGACCAGCAACGAGAACAGGTGCGTCGCCACGCGCCACCCCGCCGGCCGTCGCCGATAAACGATGGCGCCGATGATCAGCAGGATGGCCCACAGGGCGAGGCCGATGCCGAGCAGCCCGAAGAGCACCCGCGGTGTCTGATCGACGAAGGTTCCGACCGGGTCGGCCGAGTCGGTGAGCGCGAAGGCGCCGAGCACCGTCCAGGCGAGCAGGATCGTCAGGACGAGGATGAGCAGCACCTCGATGATGATGCGTCGCGCCATCGCGGACCTCCTCGACCTTCCGACTGCGGTGGCAGGAGCCTAGCCGGTCGCCTCGCCGCCGACGAGCACCTGTCGCACCAGCGGTACGCCCGGCCGGTAGGCGAGGTAGCGGTGGTCGGGCGCATCCAGGATGATCGCATCGCCCCGCGCGCCCACCCCCAGGTGCCCGACATCACCCCGCCGCAGAGCCCGCGCTCCCCCGCGGGTCGCCGCGGCCAGCGCCTCGAGCGGAGTCATGCCGAGCTCGCGCACCGCGAGCGCCACCGCCAGCGGCATGCTCGTGGAGAAGTTCGACCCCGGGTTGCCGTCGCTCGCG
>JAIWOM010000227.1 GCA_020216895.1 Microcella sp. | reverse complement strand
GCGTGTCGGCCGCGGTCTCATCGGCGAGATCGGCGCGGCCCTGCCGCCCGCCGCGGCCAAGGTGCTCGTCATCCACGCGCCGCCGCTGGCCGAGCAGGCCGAGGCGCTGCGGGAGCGGCTCGCCGGCCGGGTCGAGGTGCTGCTCGCCGAGGTTCCCGACGCCGAGGGCGCCAAGCGCATCGAGGTCGCGGCCTTCTGCTGGCAGATCATGGGACAGACCGACTTCACACGCACCGATGCCGTCATCGGCCTCGGCGGCGGAGCGACCACCGACCTCGCGGGCTTCGTCGCCGCGACCTGGCTGCGCGGGGTCGCCGTGATCCAGGTGCCGACGACCGTGCTCGGCATGGTCGATGCCGCCGTCGGAGGCAAGACCGGCATCAACACCGCCGAGGGCAAGAACCTGGTCGGCGCCTTCTGGGCTCCGCACGCCGTCATCGTCGACCTCGACCTGCTCGAGGGCCTCCCGCAGAACGAGCTGCTCGCCGGCATGGCGGAGGTCGTGAAGTGCGGATTCATCGCCGACGAGCGCATCCTCGAGCTGCTCGAGGCCGACGTGCGGGTCGCCACCGACCGCACGAGCGGCGTGTTCCGCGAGCTCGTCGAGCGCAGCATCCGCGTCAAGGCGACCGTCGTCAGCGACGACTTCACCGAGCAGGGGCAGCGCGAGATCCTCAACTACGGCCACACGCTCGGGCACGCCATCGAGCACGCCGAGCGGTACCGCTGGCGGCACGGCGCGGCCATCGCGATCGGCATGGTGTTCGCCGCCGAGCTCTCGCACCTCGCCGGCAGCCTGCCGAGCGAGCAGGTTGACCGCACCCGGCACATCCTCGCCTCCCTGACCCTTCCGACCAGCTACCCGCTGGGCCGCTGGAAGACGCTGCTCGCGACGATGCAGCGCGACAAGAAGGCGCGCGCTGGCATGCTGCGCTTCATCGTCCTCGACGGCGTGGGGCGCCCCCGCGTGCTCAACGGCACCGACGAGTCGATGCTGTTCGCCGCCTATCAGGAGGTCGGCTCGTGAGCCGCGCCGGTAGGGTGACGGCATGACCGCCGCCACCCGGGTGCTCGTGCTCAACGGACCGAACCTCAACCGCCTCGGCACGCGCGAGCCCGAGATCTACGGCACCGCGACGCTCGCCGAGCTCCACGCCGAGCTCCGCGGCCTCGCCGAGGGCGTCGAGATCGACCTGCGCCAGTCCAACGACGAGGCCGAGCTCATCGGCTGGCTGCACGACGCGGTGGATGCCCGCACGCCGGTGATCCTGAACCCCGCGGCGTTCACCCACTACAGCTACGCGCTGCGCGACGCGGTCGCACTCGTCACCGAGGCGGGCATCCCGGTGATCGAGGTGCACCTGTCGAACCCGCACGCGCGCGAGGAGTTCCGGCACACGAGCGTGATCTCGGGCGTCGCGACGGGCGTCATCGCCGGCTTCGGCTTCGGCTCGTACCGCCTCGCCCTGCTGCAGCTCCTCGACCGGTAGGGGAGTCGGCACGGCCCTCGGCTAGACTGGCCCGTCGGCGCGACGCGCCCACCTGCGACCTGCACCACCACCTGCACCACGACCCCGACGCGAACGGACCGAAACCCGCCATGGCGACCACGAACGACATCAAGAACGGCAGCGTGCTGAACCTCGACGGCCAGCTCTGGAACGTCATCGAGTTCCAGCACGTCAAGCCCGGCAAGGGCGGCGCGTTCGTGCGCACCAAGCTCAAGAACGTCACCTCGGGCAAGGTCGTCGACAAGACGTTCAACGCCGGCACCAAGGTCGACTTCGCCACCGTCGACCGCCGCGACTATCAGTACCTGTACCAGGACGGTGCGGACTACGTCTTCATGGACACCACCGACTACGACCAGGTGACCGTTCCGGCCTCGGTCGTCGGCGACGCCGCCAACTTCATGCTCGAGAACCAGATCGTGACGATCGCCATGAACGAGGGCGTCGCGCTGTACCTCGACATGCCCGCCTCGGTCGTGCTCGAGGTCACCTACACCGAGCCCGGACTCCAGGGCGACCGCTCGACCGGCGGCACCAAGCCGGCCACGCTCGAGACCGGCTACGAGATCCAGGTGCCGCTCTTCCTCGAGACCGGCACCCGCGTCAAGGTCGACACCCGCTCGGGCGACTACCTGGGCCGCGTCACCGACTAGTGAGCGCCCGCAGCAAGGCCCGCAAGCGGGCCCTCGACATGCTGTACATCGCCGACGTCCGGCAGGTGCCACTGGGCACCGTGCTCGACGAGGAGTCGCGGCGCGCCGCGGCGCAGCCACAGCGCTCGTCGAGCTGGCCGTACGCCGAGCAGATCGTGCAGGGGGTCGCGGCCGCTCAAGCCGAGATCGACGCCCTCATCGAGCAGCACGCCGTCGGCTGGAGCCTCGCGCGCATGCCCGTCGTCGACCGCGCGATCCTGCGCCTCGCCACGTGGGAGCTCCGCGAGAACGCCGAGGTGCCCACGGCGGTCGTCATCGCCGAGGCGATGGAGCTCGCCAGCGTGCTCTCCACCGACGACAGCGCCCCGTTCGTCAACGGCGTGCTCGGCTCGATCGCCGACGAGCTCCGCGCCTGAACCCCGCGCCTGAGCTCCGGCCGCGGGCCTTCGTGACGCCCGTGTGACGTTCTGTTGCACTCCGTGTCGTCGCGTGTCGGCGCGGTTTGGAGGGGCCCGCGGAGGACTCCTACGGTGGCGTCATGTCCTCCGACGCGACCCTCGCCCCGACCGCTGGCCCGGCCCTGCCGGTGTCACTGCGCGGGGTCGGGCGCACCTTCCCGCCGGCGCGCGGCGGGGATGCTCGCGTCGTGCTCCGCGATGTGCAGCTGGAGATCGCCCCCGGTGAGATCGTCGCCCTGCTCGGCCCGTCCGGCTGCGGCAAGTCGACCCTGCTCCGGCAGATCAGCGGTCTGGACCGCCCCACCGCGGGTGCGCTGACCATCGACCGCACCCCGGTCGCGCCCGCCGATCAGCGCTGCGCGGTCGCCTTCCAGGAGCCGCGGCTGCTGCCGTGGCGCACCGTGGCCCGCAACATCGAGCTCGGCCTGCCGCGCGGCC
>JAIWOM010000226.1 GCA_020216895.1 Microcella sp. | reverse complement strand
ACGCGCGGTTGTCGCCCGGGGCCGCCGGGGCGGCCATCGACAGCAGGTGGGCGCGCGCGGGGTGGGCCTCCCAGAAGGCGCGGCCCCGGGCATCCACCCGCCCGATCAGCATGCGCTGCGGCGCGGCCGGCAGGATCACCGCGAGCGGGGCGAGCCCCATGACCAGGAAGAGCAGGCCCAGGAACAGGCCGACGCCGTCGCCGCCCAGCAGGAAGGTGCGGAAGAAGACGATGCTGAGGCTCACGAAGAGCCCCGGCCAGGCGTAGAGCCAGGTCGGCGTGCCGAAGCCGCGGGCCAGCCCCGTGCCGATCGCCAGGGCCGCCAGGCCGCCGAGGATGCTCAGCGGCATGAACAGCGCGATCGCGTCGGTGCACTCCACCGCGATCACGTACGGGCCGCCGCGGGCGCAGTACCCGCCGAGCGCGGCGAGCGCGTCGGTCGAGCGGTACAGCAGCGTCAGGGCGACCGCCGTCGAGAACCAGGCCAGCACCGAGCCGAGCACGCGGAGGGCGGCGGCATCGCGCCAGGTGCGCTGCGCGGGCGCCTCGATCGTCATGGCGCCACTGTAGGGCCGCGTGCGGGCCCGGGTCGAGAGCCGTGCACCGGTGCGGAGCGTTACGCTCGACGCATGGATGACGCCGCCCTCGCCCAGCTCGCGGCGCTGCGCCGCAGCATCGACAACATCGACGCCGCCCTGATCCACCTGCTCGCCGAGCGGTTCACCTGCACGCAGGCGGTCGGTCGGTTGAAGGCCGCGTCGGGCATGCCGCCGAGCGACCCCGATCGCGAGCGGCAGCAGATCGCGCGCCTGCGGGCCCTCGCGATCGATGCGCACCTCGACCCGGCGTTCGCCGAGAAGTGGTTCAACTTCGTCGTGGCGGAGGTCATCCACCACCACGAGCAGATCGCGACGACCGGCACCGTCAGCACCGCGCCGACCGCCGAGTGAAGCGCTCCTCCGACGCCGGGATCGCGCTCCAGTTCACACTCGCCGGGGTCACCTGGGGCGCGAGCTTCCTGTTCATCGCCATCGCCCTCGAAGGGCTCTCGCCGGTGCAGGTCGCGACCGGTCGCACGCTGTTCGGCGCGATCACGCTCGGCCTGCTCGTGCTCGTCACCCGCGACCGGCTGCCGCGGTCGGCCCGCGTGTGGGGACACCTGGTGGTGCTGTCGATCACCTTCGCGGTCATCCCGTATCAGCTGTTCGCGTGGGCGCAGCAGTACGTGGCCTCGGGCATCGCGAGCATCCTCAACGCGACGACCCCGATCATGACGGCCCTCATCGCCGGTCTCGCCTTCCGCATCGAGAAGCTGACCCGCGAGCAGGTGCTCGGCATCGTGGTCGGCATCATCGGCGTGATCGTGATCGTCGGGCCGTGGCAGGGCCTCGAGCCCGGGTCTGGCGGCATCGCCCCCTACCTCGCCCTGCTCGGCGCGACCGCCTGCTACGGCTTCAGCCTGTCGTACATGCGCCGCTTCCTCTCCGACAGCGGGGTCAGCGCGACCGTGTTCAGTTTCGTCATGATCGGCCTCGCGGCGGGGTGGATGCTGCTGCTGACGCCCGTCATCGGCGCGCAGCCGGTGACGCTCACGCCGAGCGTGATCATCGCCATCGTGCTGCTCGGGGCCCTCGGCACCGGCCTCGCCTACGCCTGGAACCAGAACGTCGTGCGCGCCTGGGGACCGACCCGGGCCGCGACGGTCACCTATCTGTCGCCGCCGGTCGGTGTGCTGCTGGGCGTGCTCGTGCTCGGCGAGGTGCTCGTCTGGAACGAGCCCGTCGGTGCCGTGCTCGTCATCCTCGGCGTGCTGCTCGCGCAACGCCGGCTGCGCCTCCCCTTCCGCAGGCCTTCCCGGCCGAATGACGGAGAAACGACCGACTGACCAGGTCTAGCGGTCACAAACCGCCCGATCTTCCGTCATTTGGCAGGGAGATGGTGGGAGAACTACTTGTGGTTCAGTGCCCGGTGCATGACCTCGAGCACGATCGAGGCGATCGCGCTCGCGCCGACGGCGATGAGGATGAGCTCGAGCGGCGGGGCACCGAGCTGCAAGAAGTCGGTGACGGGCGGAATGAGAAGGAGCACCGGCAACCCGAGGTAGGCCGCCGCCACCACGAGGCTCGTGATGAGCGTGAAGGGCCGTGACAGGATCACGAGCACCCAGAGCGCTGACAAGGTCAGTGTGATGACCGCGACCGTCTGCACGACGGAAGCCTCTGCACCGCCCAGGTAGGCGTAGGCGACCACCGAGATGAGGGTGCCAGCGACCACCAGCCCCGAGGGGATGCAGAACCGCGCGGCCCGCTGCAGGAACCCGGGCCGGTACTTCTGGATGTTCGGCAGCAGCGCCAGCACGAGCGCGGGCAGGCCGATCGTCAGGCCGTCGACGATCGAGAGCTGTCGCGGCAGGAACGGGAACGGCCACAGCAGCGCGCCGAACACGACCGCGAACAGGATCGCGTAGGTCGTCTTCGACAGGAACAGCTTGGCGAGCCGCTCGACATTGGCGATCACCTGCCGCCCCTCGGCGACGATGCGCGGCAGCCGGCTGAACTGCCCTTCGAGCAGCACGAGGCGGGCCACCGCGCGGGTCGCCGGGGCGCCCGAGCCCATCGCGATGCCCATGTCGGCGTGCTTGAGCGCGAGCGCGTCGTTGACCCCATCGCCGGTCATCGCGACCGTGTAGCCGAGCCGCTGCAGCGACAGCACCATCGCCTTCTTCTGCTCGGGGGTGACGCGGCCGAAGACGGCCTCGCGCGCCATGATCGCGTCGAGCTCGGCCGCGCCCTCGGGGGTGCTCGCGTCGGGCAGGTTGCGCGCGTCGAAGCCTTCGCCGACGTCATCGACCCCGGCCTCGCGGGCGACCGCGACGACCGTGCGCGGGTCATCGCCCGAGATGACCCGGATGCTCACCCCCTGCTCGCGGAAGTACCCCAGCGTCTCGTGCGCATCGGGCCGCACCTTCTCGCGAAAGGTCAGCACGGCCGCCGGCACGAGCCGCGCGGGCAGCACGGCCGCGGCCGGCTCGGTCTCGGGCAGCGCCTCGGGCGAGTGCGCCA
>JAIWOM010000225.1 GCA_020216895.1 Microcella sp. | reverse complement strand
CCGAGCGAGACGAGCTTCTCGCCGTCGAGCGGGGCGACGAGCTCCGTCCAGCCGCCGCCCGCGCCGGGCCAGTGCAGCGCGTCGAGCCCGGTGTCGGGCGCGAGCCGCGCGATCGCCGTGCGGGGCAGCCCGCCGGCCCGGTAGTCGAGCACGAGCGCGTGGGCGAACGCGTCGATGCCGTCGATGCGCACGCCGGGCTCGTGCGGCACGAGGGTGACGGGCGGCGCGTGCGGAGCATCCACGGGCACCGCGTCGATCTGGAAGTCGGGAGCGCCGTCGTTGTGCGTGATCAGCCACCAGTCGCGGCCGCCGATGACGGCGTGCTCGAGGTCGTACTCGATGCCGTGGCGGCGGGGGCGCACGACCTGGAACTCTCCGGTGGGGTCGGCGGCGTCGAGCACGTGGGTCTCGGAGGTGATGCTGCTGGCGGCCTCGATGACGAGCCAGCGGCCGCTGCGGGTGCGGCCGGCGCCGACCCAGTAGCTGTCGTCGGGCTCGTGGAATACCTGCACGTCGTCCTCGCGCGGGGTGCCGACGCGGTGCCGCCAGATGGTGTCGGGGCGCCACGACTCGTCGACGGTCGCGTAGAACACGTAGTGCCCGCTGGGGTCGAAGAAGGCGCCGGCGGCGGTCTCGGTGATCTCGTCGGGCAGGGTCTCGCCGGTGCGCAGATCGCGGATGCGCAGCGTGTAGCGCTCGTCGCCCTCGGTGTCGACGGCGAACAGCAGCCAGTGGCCGTCGTCGCTGACGTCGAGCGAGCCGATGGCGAAGAAGTCGTGGCCCTCGGCCTCGACGTTGCCATCGATGACGATCTGCTCGCCCTCGCGCGGCTGGCTCGGGTCGGGCAGCGGCGGCGGGGGCGTCCACGCGGCGGGGTTCATCGCGTCGGCCGGGTCGATCGGCGCCGCCGGTACGCGGCACTGGATGCCGTACTGCAGCCCCTCGACCGTGCGGCCGTAGTACCACCAGTCGCCCTCCCGCACGGGGATGCTCAGGTCGGTCTCCTGCGTGCGTGAGCGGATCTCGTCGACGATGCGCTCGCGCAGCGGCGCGAGGTGCGCGAGCCGCGCCTCGGTATAGGCGTTCTCCGCCCCGAGGTGGGCGATGACCTCCGGCGACTCCTTGTCGCGCAGCCACTCGTAGGGGTCGTTCACGACGTCGCCGTGGTGCTCGCGGCGGTGGGGCTTCTGGGCGGCTCGGGGCGCGGTGGCTGCGGTGTCGGGTGCGGTGTCTGTCGGGGTCGCGTTCAGGTCGTCGCTCACCTGCCCAGCGTAGGCTGGCGAGCACCATGTCCGAGTCCCCGTTGGCCGCCAACCCGTACGAGGTGCTGGGTGTCAGCCCGACCGCGTCGGACGACGAGCTGAAGCGTGCGTACCGCCTGCGCCTGCGCCAGTCGCACCCGGATACGGGCGGCTCGGCGGCCGAGTTCGACGCCGTGCAGCGTGCCTGGCAGCGGGTGGGCACCCCCTCGGCGCGGTACGCGTACGACTCGGGGGCAGAATCCAGTGCGGGCGGGGGCGGCGCGGCCCGGTCGTGGGGCCAGCACGGCGGTGGGGCATCCGGCCCGGGGCGGTATGACTCGCGGCCGAGCGCGAAGTCGTACGGGCATCCGGGCGGGTGGTATCGCGAGCAGTACCTGTCGCACATCCGCGAGTGGGCGGGGCGGGGCGTCGACCTACCCGACCCGTTCGACGCGGCCCTGGTGCGCTCGGCACCCTGGCAGATCCGGCACCTGCTGGCCGCGGCGATCGCGGAGGAGCGCTCGGCGACGGCCCTCGCGACCCTCGGCCTGGGCTTCACCGTCTGGCACGACGTGGTCGCCGGCCCGCGCCCGGAGGACAAGCTCGACCACATCGTGCTCGGCCCGACCGGCCTGTGGGCCGTGCTCAGCGAAGACTGGGGTGCGCCCGTGCGCATCAAGCGCGGCGAGCTGATCGGCGACGGGCTCGAGCCCGGCGAGAAGCCGCTCGCGCAGCTGGGCGGGCGGGCCCGCGTGCTCGCGCGGGCCGCGAAGGTGCGGTTCTCCGCGCTCGTCATCGTCGTGGAGGACGACCAGGCGGCCGACTCGCTGGCCGAGCTCGGCTCGGTGCGCGGGGCCCAGGGGATGCTCGTGCAGCGCTCGCGCCTGGTGAACCTGATCCGCACGGGCCTGCCGGGGGTGGGGGTCGGCGGAACCGACCTGTTCGAGGTGCGCACGCGGCTGCAGGCCGCGGTGCGGTTCGTGTGAGCGGGCTCTGTCGGCTCGCGTCGCTCTGCGGTAACCTGGCTAGCTAAGAACGCCAGGTAGGAGGACAGCATGGAGCCGGTCAACCTCCTGAATGCAAGGAACCAACTGTCGAAGCTTGTGACCGCCGCCGAGCGGGGGGACGACGTCGTGATCGCCAAGCGCGGTCGGCCCGTCGTTCGACTCGTCCCCGTCGACGCCCCTCGGCACACCGGCGCGGCGCTCGCCGAACGCCTGGTCCGCAATCCGCCCCCGAGCGTGCGCACAGCGGCAGAGATCGATGAAGACCTTCGGGATGCTCGCGAGAGTTGGGACGACTAGTTCGTGATCTACCTCGACTCGTGCATCCTCATCTACGCCGTCGAAGACGAGGGTGAGCGCGGCCGGGCCGCGCGCCAAGCGCTGGCGGATCACGGCGATGACGAGATGGTCGTATCGCCCCTCGTCGTGATGGAGTGCCTGACTGGCCCGCTCAAACGCGGGCACCTCGCCCTGGTGGACTACTACCGGGAGACGCTCGCTGCCATCGGTCGAGTTCCTTTGGATGAGGAGGAGTTCGTGCGGGCTGCCGAACTGCGTGCCCGTCACGGCCTCGGGGCGGCCGATGCTCTGCATCTCGCCGCGGCCCAGAAGGCGGGATGCACGGCGCTATGGTCCAACGATCGCCGGCTCGAGCGCGCTGGGCACGGCCTCGCTGTCGCCATCGTCGACCAATCGTGAGTGCGCTGCGGGTCGCGGGTGTCGACCTCGCGGCGGAAGCGGCGGGCACGGCGCTCGCCGTGCTGCGGGTGGAGCCGGGCGAGCACGAGCCGGGCGGCCCTTCGACCCGAGGCGTCG
>JAIWOM010000224.1 GCA_020216895.1 Microcella sp. | reverse complement strand
GCGCTTCTCGCGCTCGTCGACGAGCCACGCGGGCATCTCGGTCAGCAGGGCCTGGATCTCGGCCGTCGTCATGACGTCGCTCACCCCGCCGCGAGCGAGCGCCGAGTTCGACACGCCCAGCCGGGCCGCGACCACGCTGCGCGGGTGCGGACCCTCGCGCCGCAGCGTGACCAACCACGCGGGCGGATTCGCCTGCAGCGCGGCGAGGGCCGTGCGCGAGATCGGCGTGGTGCGGAACTCCTCCGGCGTCGCCGGCAGGTACAGCTCGAGCTTCTTCGCCGCCGTCGCCGGGCTGAGCAGCTGCTCCTTCTTCGGCTTCGGCTGCTGGCGGCGATCCTCGCGCGGGGTCTCGCCGGTCGAGGCCGGGCCGTCGGGAGCTGTGCTGTCGGTCATGGTCTCGAGCGTAGGGCAGTCGTGGGCCGGACTAGCCTGGCCTCATGCCCGAGCCGCGCCCCGAACCCCTGCGCGTCGCGTTCGTGCCCGGCGTCACCCCCACCAAGTGGGAGCGCATCTGGCGCGAGCGCCGCCCGCCCGGCCGCATCGACCTCGTGCCCCTCACCCAGGCCGAGGCGCTCGCCGAGCTCGCGGCGGGCACCGCGCACATGGCCCTGCTGCGCGACTTCGGTTCTGGTGAAGCGCGGGCCGACGACACCCGGCACGCCATCGAGCTGTACCGCGAGCAGCCCGTCGTCGTCGCGCCCAAAGGCTCGCTCGTCGCCGGGCTCGACAGCGTGACCCTCGACGAGCTCGGCACGCTCAACGACGTCGTCGTGCAGCCCGTCGACCTGGTGAACGGCGACGGCACCGACGCGGTCGAGCTCGTCGCCGCCAACGTCGGCGTCGCCGTCATGCCCCAGTCCGTGGCCCGCGCCCGGTCGCGCAAAGACGTCGTCGCGCGCCCCCTGCTCGGCGCCCCCGACACCGCGATCGCTCTCGTCTGGCCCATCGACCGCGCGCACCCGCTGTGCGACACCTTCATCGGCATCGTGCGGGGGCGCACGGCGAACAGCTCGCGCTGAGCATCCCCCGCCATTCGACAGGAGACACCGTGAAGCTGCTCCTCACCTCCGCCGGCGTCACCACCCCGGCCATCAGAGCCGCCCTTGAAGGGATGCTCGGCAAACCCCTCAGCGAGGCGACGGCCCTGTGCATCCCGACCGCGCAGTACGGGCACCCCTGGCTCGGCCCCGGCACGAAAGCGTGGGAGTTCATCAGCGGCACCTCCGAGAACCCGATGGTCGACCTCGGCTGGAAAACCATGGGCGTTCTCGAGCTGACCGCGCTGCCGAGCATCCCCGACGAGCGCTGGAAGCCGCTCGTGCACGAGACCGACGTGCTGCTGGCGGCCGGCGGCGACGCCCTATATCTGGCGCACTGGATTCGGGAATCCGGGCTGCTCGCCCTGCTGCCCGAGCTCAGCGACACCGTGTGGGTGGGCATGAGCGCCGGCAGCATGGTGATGACCCCGCGCATCGGCCGCGAGTTTGTCGGCTGGGCGGCGCCGTCGGGCGACGACACCGCGCTCGGCCTCGTCGACTTCGCGATTTGCCCGCACCTCGCCCGCGACGGCGGGCCGGGCAACCCGCGCGCCGCCGCCGAAAAGTGGGCGAGCACGCTCGACGTCGAGGCCTACGCGATCGACGACCGGACGGCGATCAGCGTCGTCGACGGGGTCGTCGAGGTGATCTCCGAGGGCGGGTGGAGGCACTTCCCGCAGTAGCCGGGCGGCGCGAGCTCGATCGCTCGGGTGAGGCGGCTCAGCGCCACGGGCGATAGAAGCCCCACACCGTGTTCGACAGCTCGCCCGCCGCGAACCGGATTGTGCGGCCGTCTGCCTCAATTTCGTAGACCCACACGTCATGCACCTGCGTCGGATTCGCCGGGTGCCGCACCAGCGCTACCTCCCCCGTCGACCGCCACGAGTGCTGCCATGGGTTCACACCGTCAAGCTCGATCGGGTCACCGTCGAAGACGATGCCGACCGGCGTCCAGTCGTCGGTCGGATCAGCGGGCATCACGCGGAGACTATCTGCGCGGGCGGAGGACGGCGGCCTGCAGGGAAACCCCGAGCCCGAGAAGCAGCACTGCCAGGGCCGCAGAGGCGAGAGGGTCGAATCCTGTCGCTGCAAGTTGCGGTGCAACGACACCGCTGAACTGCTGCGACTGCACGACTCCACCCGCCGTTGCCGTGACCGTGAAGGCCCAGGGCCCAGCCGAGCGCGGTGTACCCGTGAGCGCTCCGGTTCTCGGGTCGAGCACGATGCCGGCCGGCAGCGCACCCGCGGTGACCGCGTACGACGCGACGCCGATGCCGCCGACCGTCTGCACGGTGAACGCGTACGGTGCACCGAGCACGAACGCTGGCACGCTCACCGTGATGAATGTGAGCGGCACGCGCGGCACCATCGTGAGCACGCTGTCACTCTGCACGTTGTAGTCAGAGAGCGTGCGTCCTTCCTCCAGAATCTTGCCGGCGAACTCCAGCTGATACTGGTCCGGCGGAATGCCGGTCTTGTCCTGCACCTTCTGCTTGATGTTGTCGATGGTGTCGGACGACTCGGCCGCGATCGGGATCGACTGGCCGTCGGGCGTCAGCACCGTGATGGTGCCGCTGAGGTTCGCCGATGCCGCCCCCACCCCCAGCCCGAGAGCCGCCGCGGCCGCGAGGGTCACCGCAAGCACGGTCATGATGACCGGTCGAAAACGATGCACAATAGCCTCTCGTTCGGGTTCGAGGTGGGATGCGAGCGAGCCTACCGTTCGTGGACGGGTCGATCCGTGCTCTCCGTGGTCGAAGCGCTCCTAACGTCCCTTAGGTGCGACCACGACGCACCCGCCGCGCGTACGCGTCGAGCGCGGCGAGCACCTGCGGCTGCGCCCACGTGCGGTTGCGTCGGCGCCCCGACGACTCGACGAGCACCTCGCGCTCGACGAGCGTGTCGAGCGCGCGCTTCACCGCCACCTCGTTGAGGCCGAGCGCCCCGCGCAGGAAGGCCGCGTTCACGATGGGCTGGCCGACGAGCAGCGGCAGCACCCGGTGCGCCGCTGCATCGCTCCGGATG
>JAIWOM010000223.1 GCA_020216895.1 Microcella sp. | reverse complement strand
ACGCCGTCCCCGCTTCTCGCACCCACGTCCCCTCAGGAGCCCGACGCATGAGACCCGCCGAGATCAGTCGCCGCAAGGCCATCGCCGCGACCGCGGCGCTGTTCGCCGCTGTCCGGACGCTCGCCCCCGCCGGCCTGCGCGCCGAGAGTGGGACCGCGCCCGAGGTCAGGCGCGCCACGCTCGGCTTCATCGCGCTGACCGACGCGGCGCCCCTCATCGTCGCGAAGGAGAAGGGATTCTTCGCCAAGCACGGGATGAGCGAGGTCGAGGTCGCCCGGCAGGCCTCCTGGGGGGCCACGCGCGACAATCTGGTCTTGGGCTCGGCGCGCGGCGGCATCGACGGCGCGCATCTCCTCACCCCGATGGCCTATCTCGTCCACACCGGGCGGGTGGTGCAGAACAACCAACCCGTGCCGATGGCCCTGCTCGCCCGGCTGAACACCAACGGCCAGGGGATCAGCGTCGCCGCCAGGCACGCCCCGCTCGCCGCCCGCCTCGATGCCTCGCCCCTGCGCCGCGCCCTCGGGCCGGAGAGCAAGGTGGCGATGACCTTTCGCGGCGGCACGCACGATCTCTGGCTGCGCTACTGGCTCGCCGCGGCCGGCGTCGACCCCGACCGCGACGTCACCACGATCGTCGTGCCGCCGCCGCAGATGGTCGCCAACATGCGGGTCGGCACGATGGACGCGTTCTGCGTGGGCGAGCCGTGGAACGCCCAGCTCGTCTCCATGCGCCTCGGCTACACCGCCTGCGTCACCGGCGAACTGTGGCCCGACCATCCCGAGAAGTGCTTCGCGATGCGGGCCGACTGGGTCCAGGAGCACCCGCGTGCGGCCGAGGCGCTGACCGCCGCCGTGATCGAAGCCCAGCGTTGGTGCGACGACCCGGCGAACACCGCCGAGATGTGCGAGATCATCGGCCGCCGCGCCTGGCTGAACGTGGCGCCCGCTGACATCCTCGCTCGGATGCGGGGCGAGATCGACTACGGCGACGGACGTCGCGTGGTGCGCCGCGAGATCACCGTGAAGTTCTGGCGGGATCACGCCAGCTATCCGTTCCGCAGCCACGACCTGTGGTTCCTCACCGAACACGTCCGTTGGGGCGTGCTTCCCGCCGAGCTCGACACGGCGAAGTTGGTCGCCGAGGTGAACCGAGAGGAGATCTGGCGTGCCGCCGCGGCCCGTGCCGGCGTGCCGAACGCCGAAGTCCCGAAGAGCACCTCGCGCGGTCGCGAAACCTTCTTCGACGGCAAGGTCTTCGACCCCGACGACCCGCGCGCCTGGCTCGAGTCCCAGGCCATCAAACGACTTGCCACGGAGTGACGAGCGTGAACGCCTTGGCCTCCTCCCCGACCGAACCGGTCAGCGCCGTTTGCACCACAGGTCTCGCCGCACGCCTTTCGCGACTAGTGTCGGCGCTGTGCGAGCCGGCCAAGCGCGCCCTCGAGATCGTGCTGCCCCCGCTGGTGCTCCTCGCTCTGCTCGCGGGGATCTGGGAATGGGCGGCCTCCGGACCGGCGGCCACCTTGCCACCCCCTTCGATGGTCTGGGAGAACTCGCGCGAGCTGATCTTCCGCCCCTTCTACGACCGCGGCGGGCTCGACAAGGGCCTCGGCCTGCACCTGCTCGCGAGCCTCGAGCGGATCGCCCTGGGCTTCACGATGGCGGCCGCGATCGGCGTCGCGGTCGGCATGCTGATCGGCTCCTCGCGGCTCGCCTTGCGCGCCCTCGATCCCCTGTTCCAGGTCCTGCGTACCGTTCCGCCACTCGCTTGGCTGCCGCTCTCGCTGGCCGCGTTCCGCGAGGCCCAACCCTCCGCGATCTTCGTCATCTTCGTCACCGCGGTTTGGCCGATCGTGATCAACACCGCCGTCGGCGTCCGCAACGTCCCCCGCGACTATCACAATGTCGCGCGGGTCCTGCGACTGTCCGGCCCGGCCTGGTTCCTGCGCATCGTCGTGCCGGCGGCGGCCCCGTACATCTTCACCGGCCTGCGGATCGGCGTCGGATTGTCCTGGCTCGCCATCGTCGCCGCCGAGATGCTGATCGGCGGGGTCGGTATCGGCTTCTTCGTCTGGGACGCGTGGAACTCCTCCAATCTCTCCGACATCGTCGTGGCCCTCGTCTACATCGGGCTCGTGGGCTTCCTCCTCGATCGACTGACGGCCCTCGTCGGGCGCGCCGTGACGCGCGGCACGAGCGAGCAGTGAGCGGGAAACGCGCCGTGGAACGCCCCTTCCTCGAGATCAGCCGGGTCTCGCTCCGTTTCGCGCCCGGTTCGCCCCACGTGCTCAGGGGGATCGACCTCAAGGTCCACGAGGGCGAGTTCGTCGCCGTCATCGGCCATTCGGGCTGCGGCAAGTCGACCCTCCTCAACATCGTGGCGGGGCTCCTGCGTGCGACCGAAGGCGGCGTCTTCCTCGCCGGGCGCGAGGTCGACGAACCCGGGCCCGACCGTGCGGTGGTGTTCCAGAACCACTCCCTCCTGCCTTGGCTGACGGTCTACGAGAATGTCCGCCTGGCGGTCGACTGCACGGTCGGGCGAACCATGTCGCGCGCCGAGCGTGACGGCTGGACGCGGCGAACCCTCGCCCTCGTCCGCATGGAGGCGCACGCCGACAAACGTCCCGCGGAAATCTCGGGCGGGATGAAGCAGCGCGTGGGGATCGCCCGCGCCCTCGCCATGCGCCCGCGGGTCCTCCTGCTCGACGAGCCGTTCGGCGCGCTCGACGCGCTGACGCGTGCGCATCTGCAGGACCAGGTGATGGACATCCACGCCCGCCTCGGGACCACCGTCATCATGATCACCCACGACGTCGACGAGGCGGTGCTCCTGTCCGACCGCATCGTCATGATGACGAACGGCCCGAACGCGACCATCGGTGAACTGCTCGAGGTGGACCTGCCGCGGCCGCGCGACCGGCTCCGGCTCGTCTCGCACCCGCGCTTCCTGGCGGCGCGGGAAGCGGTCCTCCGCTTCCTGCACGAGCGTCACGCCTCGCCCGCGGTGGCGTGAGCCGTGCGCGTGCTGGTCGTCGGTGCGGGACCGGCGGGGCTTCGCTGCGCGTACAAGGGC
>JAIWOM010000222.1 GCA_020216895.1 Microcella sp. | reverse complement strand
GTCGGTCGGCAGGTGCTGCACGCCGGGCACCGTCGGCTCGAACGGCGCCCGCAGCGCGGGCTTGCCGGTGAGGGCGAGCGCCCCCATGGTGCGGCCGTGGAAGCCCTGCTCGAAGGCCAGGATGCGCGGCCGGCCGGTGCGGCGCGCGAGCTTCAGCGCGGCCTCGATCGCCTCGGCACCCGAGTTGGCCGGGTACACCCGGCCGGTCTCCCCCATGCCCGTGAGGCGGACGAGGCGCTCGGCGAAGGCGACCGCCTGCGGGGTTGTGAAGTAGTTGCTGACGTGCACGAGCCGCTGCGCCTGCGCGCTGAGCGCCTCGACGAGCACCGGGTGCGCGTGCCCGAGCGCGTTGACGGCGATGCCGGCGAGGAAGTCGAGGTACTCGCGCCCGTCGACGTCCCAGACCCGGGCGCCGCGGCCGTGAGCGAGCACGGCCAGCGGGCTCGGGGCCGAGCGCATCGCGACGCGGGCGAAGCGCTCGCGGAGGGCATCCGTCTCGGGGCCGGTGATCACGGGACCGCTCACGGCACGACCTCCGTGCCGATGCCCTCCTGCGTGAAGATCTCGAGCAGGATCGAGTGCGGCACGCGGCCGTCGATGATCGCCGCCTTGCCGACGCCGCCCTCGACCGCCTCGAGGCAGGCCGTCATCTTCGGGATCATGCCCGACTCGAGCCGCGGCAGCAGGGCGCGCAGCTCGGCCGCGTCGATGCTCGAGACGAGCGAGGAGGTGTCGGGCCAGTCGCGGTAGAGCCCGGCGACGTCGGTCAGGATCACCAGCTTCTCGGCCTTGAGGGCCACGGCGAGCGCCGCGGCGGCCGAGTCGGCGTTGACGTTGAGGCTCTGGCCGGGGGTGTCGGCGTCGGGGGCGATCGACGAGACCACCGGGATGCGGCCGGCATCGAGCTGCGCCAGCACGGCGGCGGGGTCGACCCCCACGACGTCGCCGACCAGGCCCAGGTCGACCTCCGCGCCGTCGACGACGACACCGCGCCGGCGGCCCTGGAAGAGCCCCGCATCCTCACCGGAGACGGCCGCGGCGAGCGGGCCGTGCGCGTTGATGGCGCTGACGAGCGCGCGGCTGATCTGGCCGGTGAGCACCATGCGCACGACGTCCATCGCCTCGGGGCTCGTGACCCGGTACCCGCCGCGGAACTCGCTGGCGATGCCGAGCCGGTCGAGCATGGCCGAGATCTGCGGGCCGCCGCCGTGGACGATCACCGGCCGCAGGCCGACGGTGCGCAGGTAGACCATGTCCTCGGCGAAGGCGCGCTGCAGCTCGTCGCTGACCATCGCATTGCCGCCGAACTTGATGACGACGATGCGGTCGCGGAACCGCCGCAGCCACGGCAGCGACTCGATGAGGGTCGCCGCCTTGACGGCCGCCTGGGCGTGGTCGTCGGTGACGGATGCGGGGTCTCTCAGCTCGCTCATCAGGGGGTCTCTCAGCTCGCGTAGGCGCTGTTCTCGTGCACGTAGTCGTGCGTGAGGTCGTTGGTGAGGATCATCGCGGCGTGCTCGCCCGCGTGCAGCTCGACCTCGAGGATCACCGTGCGCGGGCTCAGGTCGACCTCGTCGCGCGGGCGGTCGGGGGCCCCCGCGTGGCAGACCCGCACGCCGTTCATGCTGACGTCGACCTGGTAGGGGTCGAAGTCGGCGCTCGTCGTGCCGATCGCGGCGAGCACGCGGCCCCAGTTGGGGTCGTTGCCGAACACGGCGGCCTTGAACAGGTTGTTGCGGGCGATCGAGCGGCCGACCTCGACGGCGTCGTCCTCGCTCGCGGCGCCCCGCACGTGGATCTGGATGTCGTGGCTCGCGCCCTCGGCGTCGGCCTGCAGCTGCAGCGCGAGGCTCATGCAGGCGTCGACGAGCAGCAGGGTGAACGCGTCCGTCTCGGGCGTGACGCCGGATGCTCCGCTCGCCATGAGCGTCACCTGGTCGTTGGTCGACATGCAGCCGTCGGAGTCGAGCCGGTCGAAGCTGACGCGCGTGGCGGCGCGGAGCGCCCGGTCGAGCTCGGCGGCGGGCAGGTCGGCGTCGGTGGTGAGCACGACGAGCATGGTGGCGAGACCGGGTGCGAGCATCCCGGCGCCCTTCGCCATGCCGCCGATCGTGTAGCCGGGGCCCTCGACGACGACCGTCTTCGGCACCGAATCGGTGGTCATGATGGCGCGGGCCGCGTCGTCGCCGTGCGGGCCGAGACCGGACGCCGCGGCCGCGACGCCGCTCAGGAGGGCGTCGCGGTCGAGCTGCTCGCCGATGAGGCCGGTCGAGCAGACGAGCACATCGCCCGCGCTCACCTGCAGCGCCTCGGCGACAGCCTCGGCGGTCGCGTGCGTGGTCTGGAAGCCCTGCGCGCCGGTGAAGCAGTTCGCGCCGCCCGAGTTGAGCACGATGGCGCTGACCGCGCCGTCGGTGATGACCTGCTGCGACCACAGGATCGGGTTCGCCTTCGCCCGGTTACTCGTGAACACGGCGGCCGCGGCCGTCGACGGTCCGTCGTTGACGACGAGCGCGAGGTCGAGGGCGCCGGAGCTCTTGAGCCCGGCGGCGACGCCGGCGGCACGGAAGCCCTTCGGGGCGGTGACGGTCACGGGGCGACTCCGTTCACGGGCAGGCCGAGCGTCTCGGGCAGACCGAGCGCGAGGTTGAGCGACTGCACGGCGGCACCCGCCGTGCCCTTCACGAGGTTGTCGAGGGCGACGACGATCACGGCGCGCTGCGCGTCGGCGTCGAGGGCGAGCCCGATGAGAGCGGTGTTGGCGCCGACCGCCGACGCGGTGGTCGGGAACCGACCGGCGGGCAGCACGTGCACGAAGGGCTCATCGGCGTAGGCGTCGACCCAGGCGGCACGCAGGCTCGCCTCGCCGACGCCCGGGGCGAGGCGCGCCGTGACGGTGGCGAGGATGCCCCGGGCCATCGGCACGAGCACGGGCGTGAACGAGATGCTCGCGTCGGTGGCGCCGGCCAGCGCGACGTTCTGCAGGATCTCGGGGATGTGCCGGTGCACGCCGCCGACCGCGTACGGCGCGGCGGAGCCCAGCAGCTCACTCGCGAGCAGGTCGGTGCGCAGGGTGCGCCCGGCGCCGCTCGG
>JAIWOM010000005.1 GCA_020216895.1 Microcella sp. | reverse complement strand
ACTCGGCGAGCCCGCGCCCGCCGGTCGCGCCGCTCTCGCGCCCGCCGAGCACGAGCAGCACCGGCGCGCCCAGGTTGGCCGCGATACGGGCGTTGAACGAGAGCTCGGTCGGGCTGGAGACATCCGTGTAGTCGCTGCCGACGATGACGACCGCGTCGCTGCGCTGCGCGACCGCGTGGAACCGCTCGACGATCACGGCGAGCGCCGCTTCCGGGTCGGCGTGCACGTCGTCGTAGCCGACGCCCACGCACTCCTCGTACGTCAGGTCGACGCCGTCGTGGGCGAGCAGCACCTCCAGCACGTAGTCCTGCTCATCGCGCGACCGGGCGACCGGGCGGAACACGCCGACCCGGCGGACCCGGTGGCTGAGCGAGTCGACGAGACCGAGGGCGACGGTGGACTTGCCCGAGTTGCCCTCGGCGGACGTGACGTAGATGCTGCGCGACATTGCGCCCAGCCTACGGCGACGGCTTGCGGGCGCCCAGGGTCGATGGTCCCCGAGCTGCGGCGCAGCATCCGGAGACCCCAAAGAAAAGGACCCCTCGCGCACCCGCCAGAGCCCGGTTACCCTTGCTGCGTTTCCGCCCTGGGGGAGTTGGCCTGGATGGCGCCACGCGAGGAGCCGCCTCTAGTTTACGGGTAGGCTGACGGGGTTGCGACGCGCGAGCGCCGCGACCGCCTGGAGGATTCGCCTAGTGGCCTATGGCGCACGCTTGGAAAGCGTGTTGGGTGCAAGCCCTCGGGGGTTCGAATCCCCCATCCTCCGCCACCAACCCCCGCGCGAGGTGCTCGCACAGCACTCACGGGCGGGGTTCGAATCCCCCATCCTCCGCCACATTCCTTATCTGACCTCCGGCGTCGTACAGGGCCGAACGGCTCTCGCTATTGCCGCGCGGGTGGTGCAGGATTGCGCCGAGAGCGCTTGCATCCGTGAGCCGTGACCACCGGAGGCCACCCCCATGTCCGCAGGATCCGCCGTCGAGACGCGCAGCTCGTGGATGCCGCTGTTCGTCGTCATGCTGGCGCAGGTGCAGCTGGCGTTCAATGCCTGGAACGTCTCGATCACCGGCATCACCGAAGACCTCGGCATCTCGCCGACCACGGTCGGTCTGGCGAACACGGCGAGCACCTTCGCCGTCTCCGCGTTCCTGCTGCTCGGCGCCAAGATCACCTCGAAGATCGGTCCCCTGCTGGCGTTCCGCATCGGCGTGATCATCCCCGCCCTTGCGGCCCTGTTAATCGCGACGGCGCAGGACGGCTCCGTGCTGTTCGTCGCCCAGTCGATCACCGGCGCCTCGAACGCGATCACGCTGCCGGCGCTGACGATCATCATCGCGGCGAGCTTCCAGGGCAAGCAGCAGGCCGCGGCGATCGGCTACTTCGCCGCGAGCATCCCGCTCGCCCAGGTGGTCTCGCTGCTGATCGCCGGCCAGTTCGCCTCGACGATCGGCTGGCGCTGGTCGTTCGTGCTCGTCGCGTCGATCGGCCTGCTCAACTTCGCCGCCAGCTTCCTGCTGAAGCCGGTGCCGCCGCAGAAGAATCTCATCGTCGACTGGACGGGCGGCGTGCTCGCGGCCATCGCGATCATCCTGATCAGCCTCGGCCTGAGCGTCATGAACGACTGGGGCCTCATCACCGCGACCTCGAACGCGCCGATCGCGATCGGATCGTTCTCGGTGGTGCCGCTGCTGTTCGTGGCGGCGGTGATCTTCGCCCAGCTCTTCCTCGCCCGCACCCGGAAGCGCATGGACGAGCAGAAGGTGCCGCTGGTCAACCTCGACATCGTGCGCGACCGTAGCGAGCGCGCGACGGTGACCGTCATGGGGCTCATGCTCTTCGTCGGCACCGCGGTGTCGTTCCTGATGCCGCTCTACATGCAGGTCGTGCAGGGCTTCGTGGGCATCCAGGTGTCGCTCGCGGTCATCCCGTACACGATCTCGATCTTCATCGCGAACACCCTCGTGGCGCGGCTCTACGGGCGGTTCGCCCCACGCACCATCGCCAGCGTGAGCATGACCGTCGTGACGATCGCGCTCGTGTGGCTGTCATTCACGATCGCGAACGACTGGGGCCAGCTCTCGGTCGTGATCGGCCTCGTCGTGCTGGGTCTCGCGCAGGGCTGCGTGGTCGCGCTCGTGTTCAACGCGCTGCTGACCTCGGCGCCGAAGGAGAACGCCGGCGACGTCGGCGCGATCCGCGGCCTCACCCACAACCTGTCGGGCAGCGCGGGCATCGCCGTCGCCTCCGCGTTCGCGGTCGGGCTGCTCACCTCGAGCGCCTACGCCGCGGCGAACGAGTCGGAGACATTCACTCCCGAGATCATCGAGCAGCTGAACTTCGACAACACCAACTTCTTCACCAACGCGCAGCTCGAGCAGCTGTTCACCGATCGCACCGACGCGACCGACGAGCAGATCGCGGTGGCGGTCGAGGAGTTCACGCAGTCGCGCCTCGACGCCCTGCGCACCACGATGCTCGTGCTGGGGGGCCTCGCCGCGCTCGCGATCGTACCGGCGCGCCGCATGCCGGGCTTCCAGAAGGAGGACCTGTACGTGGGCTACCCGGAGGACCAGGAGAAGAAGGACTGACCCTTCTCCCCCCACCACGACGGGGCCCCGGCGGATGCTCTCCGCCGGGGCCCCGTCGCGTACGGTCAGTGCCGCGCTACGCCGCGAACCTCTGCTCGATGACGCTCAGCAGTGTGCGCACCGAGACGCCTGTGGCACCGGCGTCGAGGTAGCCGTAGGCCGGGCCCTCGTTGACGGCCGCGCCCGCGATGTCGAGGTGCGCCCACGGGATGGGCGAGCCGTCGGCGCGGGTGCCGACGAACTCGCGCAAGAAGATGCCGGCGACGAGCATCCCGCCCGAGCGGTTGCCCGGCTTCAGGTTGGCCATGTCGGCGAAGCGCGAGTCGAGCTGCGCGCGCAGCTCCTCCGGCAGCGGCATGTGCCAGTGCGGCTCGCCCGCCTCTCGGCCCGCGGCGACGATGGCGCCAGCGAGCTCGTCGTCACCCATGACTCCGACGGTGCGGTTGCCGAGCGCGACGATCGCGGCACCGGTGAGGGTGGCGACGTCGATGATCGCGTCGGGGTTCTCCTCGCTCGCGAGCACCAGGCCGTCGGCCATGACCAGGCGGCCCTCGGCGTCGGTGTTCATGACCTCGACGGTGGTGCCGCCGCGCATCGTGAGGATGTCGTTGACGCGGATCGCGGTCGACGAGATCAGGTTCTCCGACATGCAGAGGAAGGCCGTGAGGCGCACCGGCAGGCCGAGGCGCGCGGCGGTGAGCACGAGGCCGAGCAGCACGGCGGCGCCGCCCATGTCGTTCTGCATGCCGTTCATCGCGTCGGCCGGCTTCACCGAGATGCCGCCGGTGTCGTAGGTGATGCCCTTGCCGACGAGGCCGACGTGCTTGGTCGCTCCGGCGGGCGCGTACGAGACCTTGACCAGGCGCGGCGGCCGCGACGAGCCCTGACCGACGCCGATGATGCCGCCGCAGCCCTCAGCGGCGAGCTTCTTCTCGTCCCAGACCTCGATGGTGACCGGGGCGCCCTTCGCCGCATCCGTCGCCGCGTCGGCGAACGACTGCGGGTAGAGGTCGCCGCCCGAGCGGTTGGTCAGGTCGCGCACGAGGGCGACGTGGTCGGCGATGACGCGGATGCGCTCCAGCGCCGCATCCGCCACCGACGCCTGCGTGCACACCGTGACGGCCCCGACCGGCGCCTTGGCCTTCGCCTTGGTCTTCATGCGGTAGTCGGTGAAGGAGTACGCGGCGAGCGAGGCGCCCTCCGCCATCGCGAGGGCGTGCTCCACCTCGTCGAGCCCGAAGGCGAGAGCGATCGAGCCGGTGCCGGCGAGCTGGCGCACAGCCGATCCGGCCCCGCGGCGCGCGCTGTCGGCGGTCAGGTCGGCGCCGAGGCCGACGACCGCGAGGCTGGCGCGCGAGCCGTCGATGCTCGGCAGGCGCACGAGCTCGTCGGCCTTGCCGGTGAGCCCGACGGCGACGAGCGCGGACAGGTGGCCGTGGAGGTCGGGGTGGGCGACGAGTTCGGGGCCGTCCTTCCCGGCGCGCGCGGCGATGACCACGACGTCGACGTCGAGGGATGCGGGGGCGGCGGCAGAGGTCGTCACCGTGAGGCTGCTCATGGTCGTTCCGTTTCTCGGAGGATGCGGTCAGGGAGTGCGGTCGGGCGCCGCCGGGTCGACGGGCCGTCGCGCCCAGGGTATGCCCTCCCGCGGGTGAACGGTATGGTGACGATGTTTCCCCCTCAGCGCCCGCGGCGGGGGTCGGAGAGGACCACCATGACCGACGGCACCGCCCGTCCCCCGCGGCGAGGGCTGCTGCGCTCGGGCCCCTTCGTCATCGGCTTCGTCGGCACGCTCGGCGTGCTGCTGGCCCTCGTGGTCGGCGCCGCCGTGGCCCAGCTGGCGTACACGATCACCCTCGTCTTCCTCGCCATCTTCATCAGCCTCGGGCTCTACCCCGTGGTGCTGCGGCTGCAGCGCCGCGGCTTGTCGAAGGGTGCGGCGATCGGCGTCGTGCTCGCGGCCTTCCTGGTGGTGATCGCCACGATGCTCATCCTCATCGTGCCGATCGTCATCGATCAGGCGGTCGAGCTGGCCCGCACCCTGCCGGCGAACCTGACCGACATCGAGAACCAGGGCTGGTTCCTCGATCTCGACGCGCAGTTCAACGGCTACCCCGCCGTCGTGCTCGCCTGGGTGCTGTCGTCGACCAACGACCCGAACCTGTGGCTGACGCTCGGTGGCGGCGCGCTGCGCATCGGCGCCGACATCATCAACGGTGGTTTCGGCGTGCTGCTGGTCGTCGTGCTGACCCTGTACTTCGTCGGCTCGCTGCAGGCCATGAAGAACGGCCTCTACGACCTCGTGCCGGCGTCGAAGCGGGCCACGTTCGAGGAGATCGCGGAGGAGATCTTCGACTCGATCGGCGGGTACCTCGGCGGTCAGCTGATCATCGCCTCGATGAACGCCACCTTCTCGTTCATCCTGCTCTCGATCGTCGGGGTGCGGTACGCGGGCATCCTCGCGTTCATCGCCCTGTTCATCACCCTCATCCCGGTCGTCGGCTCGGTGATCAGCACCACGCTCATGGTCGCGGTCTCGCTGTTCACCTCGCCGACGGCGGCGATCATCGTCGCGATCGTCATGATCGTCTACATGCAGATCGAGGCCTACGCCATCACCCCGCGCATCATCGGCAAGGCGATCAGCATCCCCGCGGCGCTCGTGCTGATCGGCGCGATCGTCGGCGGCACCCTCCTAGGCTTGCTGGGTGCCCTGGTGGCATCGCCGGTGGTGGCGAGCATCCTGCTCATCATCAAGAAGGTCGTCGTGCCCCGCCAGAAGCTCGCCTAGGGGGCGACATGACCGACCTCACCTGGCTGCCGCTGGCCCTCTCGGTCGCCCACATCCTGCTGAGCGTCACGGCGATCCTCGTCATCTCGGCGCGGCGCCGGCCGACGACGGCCATCGCCTGGGCGCTGCTGATCATCTTCGTGCCCTACCTCGGGGCGCTCGTGTTCTTCCTCGTCGGCTTCAGCCGGCTGCCCCGCCGCCGCCGCGAGAAGCAGCGCGAGGTGAGCCAGGCGATCCTCGACCGCACCGAGGGGCTCGACCGGGTCGGCCATCGCGACGAGTGGCCCGCCTGGCTCGGCTCGGCGGTGCGCCTCAACGAGCAGCTCGGGGCGCTGCCCATGGTCGGCGGAACGCGCGCCGAGCTCATCGACGACTACGACGCCTCGATCGCGGCGATGGTCGCCGACATCGACACGGCCGAGCAGTACGTGCACGTCGAGTTCTACATCCTCGCCCTCGACGCGACGACCGAACCGTTCTTCGCCGCCCTCGAGCGCGCGACCGCGCGCGGGGTCACGGTGCGCGTGCTGAGCGACCACCTGATGAGCGTGCTGTCGTCGGTGCGGAAGGAGACGCTCGGCCGCCTCGCGGCGATGGGCGCCGAGTGGCACGGGATGCTCCCGCTGCGCCCGCTGAAGGGCCAGTGGCAGCGTCCCGACCTGCGCAACCACCGCAAGCTCGTCGTGGTCGCCGGCCGGGTCGGCCACACCGGCTCGCAGAACATGATCGCCTCGCACTACGGCAAGAAGAAAGCGATCCGCCGCGGGCTGCGCTGGAAGGAGGTCATGGTGCGGCTGGAGGGGCCGGTGGTGCGCGAGCTCGATGCCGTGTTCGTGACCGACTGGTTCAGCGAGACCGACGAGCTGCTGCCGCTCGACACCTCCCCGGTCGTGCTGCCCGACGACCCCGCGCTGCTCGACGCGCAGGTGCTGCCGAGCGGCCCGAGCTTCGAGAACGACAACAACCTGAAGCTGTACACGACGCTGATCCACAAGGCCGAAAAACAGGTCAGCATCACGAGCCCCTACTTCGTGCCCGACGAGTCGATCCAGCTGGCGATCATCACAGCGGCGACGCGCGGGCTGCTCGTCGAGCTGTACGTGAGCGAGATCGGCGACCAGTTCTTCGTTTACCACGCGCAGCGGTCGTACTACGAGGACCTGCTGCGGGCCGGCGTGCGCATCTACCTCTACCAGGCGCCGACCGTGCTGCACTCGAAGCACTTCACGATCGACGACGACGTCGCGGTCGTGGGCTCGAGCAACATGGACATCCGGTCGTTCAGCCTCAACATGGAGGTCTCGGTGATGGTGCACGGCGCCGAGTTCGTGCAGCGCATGCGCGCGATCGAAGCGACCTATCGCGCGCACAGCCGCGAGCTCACGCTCGACGAGTGGGTGCGGCGGCCCTGGCCTGAGAAGGCGCGCGACTCGCTCGCCCGCCTGACCTCGTCTCTGCAGTGACCGTGTGCACCCCGCCCCCGAGAGAATAGAGTCAGCGCTGTGAGCGACATCACCATCACGATGCTGATCCTCGCCGTCGTGGTGCTGGCCTTCGTGACCAACAAGATCCCCGTCGGGCTCATCGCCGTCGGTGCCTCCCTCACGCTCTACGCGTTCGGCATCCTCGACCTCGGCCAGGCCTTCGCCGGTTTCGGCGACCCGGCGGTCATCCTCATCGCGAGCCTCTTCGTCGTGGCCGAGGGCCTCGACGGCTCGGGGCTGACCGCCTGGACGGGCCAGCAGCTCGTGAAGCGTGGCGGCTCGAGCCAGCGCGTCATGACCGTCATCATCATGGCGGTCGTCGCCGTTCTGTCGGCCCTCATCAGCGTCAACGGCGCTGTCGCTGCGCTGCTGCCCGTCGTCGTGGTCATCGCCACGAAGATGACAATGCCCGCGGCGCGCCTGCTGCTGCCGCTCGCCTTCGGCGCCCACGCCGGCTCGCTGCTGACGCTGACCGGCTCGCCGGTGAACGTCATCATGTCCGAGCTCGCCGAGGAGGAGACCGGGCGAGCGTTCGGCTTCTTCGAGTTCAGCCTCGTCGGCCTGCCGATCATGGCGGGCACGGTGCTCATCACCCTCCTGCTCGGCAGTCGAGTCATCCCCGCGCGGGTGCCGACCACGATCGCTCCCGACCTCAGCGACCACGCCCGCACCCTGCTCGCGCAGTTCGGCGGCGCGCAGCCGTTCGGCCGGGTGCGCGTGCTCTCCGGCTCGCCGCTGATCGGGCGCACGGCCGACGAGATCGTCTTCGCGGGCGAGAACCCCGTCACCCTGCTCGCCATCCAGTCGCCCGCGACGCGCGGGTCGCGGCCCGCATCCGCCCCCATCGAGGAGGGCGACGTGCTGATCCTGCGCGGCAACCCCACGAGCATCCGTGCCGTGAGCGACGACGCGAAGCTCGAGGGCATCGGCACGAGCACGGTGTCGAGCACCTGGGCGCCCATGGACGCCGAGTACGGCGTGGCCGAGATCGTCATCCCGCCGCGATCGCCCGCGATCGGCGACGCGGTGTTCCCCGGCATGCTCACCGAGAGCGGCGACCTGGTGATCGTCGCCATCCAGCGAGGCGGCGAGAACATCGGCGACCAGACCGGCATCCGGCTCGAGGCGGGCGACATCCTGCTCGTGCAGGGAAAGTGGGACGCGCTCGACGAGAACCTCCGCGACCCCTCGGTCATGGTCGTGGATGCTCCCGACCAGATCCGCCGCCAGGCGGCACCCCTCGGGCGCCGGGCGTACCTCGCCCTCGGGGTGCTCGTGCTCATGGTCATCGCCCTGGCGACGGGCATCGTGCCGCCCGCGGTGGCTGGACTCGTGGCCGCGAGCATCATGGTGCTCACGCGCGTGGTGTCGCTCGAGCGCGCGCACCGGTCGATCCAGTGGACGACGATCCTGCTGGTCGGCGGCATGATCCCGGTGTCGACCGCGATCACGCAGACCGGTGCCGCCGACCTGCTCGCGACCGGCATCGTCGACATCGTGGGCGGCTTCGGCCCGGCCATCGTGCTCGCGGCCCTCGGGCTCGTGACCTTGATCTTCGGCCAGCTGATCAGCAACACGGCGACCGCGCTCATCATCGCGCCGATCGCGATCTCGGTCGCGTACGAGATGGGAGTCTCGCCCTTGCCGTTTCTGATGGCGGTCGCGGTCACCGCCGCCGCCGCGGTGCTGACCCCGGTGGCGACGCCCGGCAACCTCATGATCATGGCGCCGGCCGGGCTGCAGTTCGGCGACTACTGGAAGTACGGCCTGCCGGTCGGCCTCGTGTTCTTCGGGGTGGCCGTGCTCGTCGTGCCGCTCATCTTCCCGTTCTAGTCCGCAGCGTTCAGGCGGTGACGGGCGTGCGCTCGTCCAGGCCCCAGGCCTGGCCGTAGCCGCCCTCGGCCTCGGGCCGCGCCATGAGGTCGAGGAACGGCTGCGCGTCGAAGGCCTCCGGGCCCAGCACGCCCGCGCCGCTCCAGGCGCCCGTGGCGAGCAGCTCGAGCGCGATGACGGGGTTGAGGGCGGTCTGCCACACGACGCACTGGCTCTCGTACTCGGCCATCGTCCACTCGTTGTCGGAGACGTGGTACAGGTACACCGCGCGGGGTTGGCCGTCGACCCCGGTGCCGGTCACCCAGAGGCCGGCGCAGGTCTTGCCGGTCATCCGCGGGCCGAGCGTGGCCGGGTCGGGAAGACCGGCGGCGACGACATCGCGCGGCGCGACCTCGACCGGGCCGTTCTTCGACCGCACCCGGATCGGCTCGGTCTTGTCGAGGCCGAGCTGGTTCAGCGTCTTGAGGATGCCGATGAACTCGTCGCCGAGCCCGTACTTGAAGGTCACGCGCTGGGCGTCGAGCCAGCGCGGCATGAGCAGCACCTCCTCGTGCTCGACGTTGACGCACTCGACCGGGCCGATGCCCTCAGGGAAGTCGAAGACCTCGGGCTCGCTGAAGGGCGCGGTCGTGTACCAGCCGCGATCCTTCTCCCAGATGACGGGCGGGTTGAGGCACTCCTCGATGGTCGTCCAGATCGAGAAGGAGGGGGCGAAGATCTCGTTGCCCTCGTCGTCGCGCACGACCAGGTTGGCGCCGTCGCGGGTGCCGAGCTCGTCGACCTCGCGGAAGAGGTGGTCGACGGCGTAGCGCGCGAACACGTCGCTCAGCCCGGGCTCGACGCCCATGCCGACGAGCGCCAGGCGGCCGCTCTTCTCCCACTCGTCGGCCACGGCGAACTGCTCGTCGCCGAGCTTGACGCCGGTCTCGCTGTAGGGCTGCGAGGGGTGCGGCACCGACAGGCTCATGGCCATGTCCAGGTAGTCGGCCCCGGCCGCGAGCGCGCCCCGGAAGATCGGCATGACGAACTTGGGCTCGACGGCGTTCATGACGTGCGTGGCAGCGTGCTCGCGCGCGACCCGCTCGACGACGGCGGCGTCGGAGGCGTCGATCTGCGCGGCGACGAAGCGGTCGCCCTGCGGGCCGTGCTTGGCCGCGATCCAGGCGATGGTGCGCTCGGCGCGGGCGATGTCGTAGTCGCTGACGATGATCGTCTCGAAGAACGAGCGGCGGGCGGCGATCTTGGCGATGGCGTCTCCGACGCCTCCGGCGCCGACAAGCAGAATCCTCATGCGCTCATGTTATCCAGATGGACAACAATCGCGCCAGCCTGTTTTCGTCGCGGCCCCGAGCGCGGCCGCGCGGGCGCGGTCAGCGCTCGAGCGGCGGAACGGTGGGCGGCCGCACGATGAGCCACAGGCTCGCGATCGACACCACCGACGTCGCGGCCATGACGGACCCCATGGGCACGGCGTTCGTGATGCCGAACAGCCCGACGATCGGCGAGAGCAGCCCGGCGAGCCCGAAGTTCATCGCGCCGAGCAGCGAGGCCGCGGTACCCGCCTCGCTGCCGTGGTTGACCAGCGCGAGCGCCTGCACCATCGGGAAGCCGAAGCCGCACGCCGTGATGAAGAACCACAGCGGCACGACCGTTCCCCAGAAGCCGGCGCCGGCCAGGTCGAGCACGATGATCGCCACCGCACTGCCGAGAAGCACGAACGTCGACACCGCGAGAATCCACTGCGGGGGGATGCGGCGCGCGAGCCGCGCGCTGACCTGCACCCCCGCGACCACGCCGATCGAGTTCATCGCGAAGAGCAGTCCGTAGCCCTGCGGGTCGAGGCCGTAGACCTCCTGGAACAAGAACGGCGAGGCCGAGAGGTAGGCGAAGAGGCCCGAGAAGGACATCCCGCCGATGAGCGCGACCCCGAGGAAGATGCGGTCGGCGAACAGCGCACGGTAGCGGTCGCCGATCGTCGCGTGGCCCGCCGTCACACGCCGCTCGGGCGGCAGCGTCTCGACGATCAGCAGGCTCGCCGCGATGACGATGACGACCCCGTAGGCCGCGAGCACGACGAAGAGGCCGCGCCACGGCATCACGAGGAGCAGCTGGGAGCCGATCACCGGGGCCAGGATCGGCGCGAGACCGTTCACGAGCGACAGGCGCGAGAGCATCCGCACGAGCGGATACCCGCCGAAGAGGTCGCGCACGGTCGCCATCGCGACCACGCCGCCCGCGGCCGCGCCGAAACCCTGCAGGACGCGGAAGACCATCAGCCAGGTGACATCGGGGGCGAGCGCGACGCCGAGGCTCGCGACGACATGGAGGCTCGTGGCGAGGATGAGCGGCAACCGGCGCCCGACCGCGTCGCTCCACGGGCCGACAAGCAGCTGCCCGAAGGCGAAGCCGATCGTCGTGGCTGTGAGCGTCAGCTGGATCACAGCCGTCGAGACGGCGAGGTCGGCTTCCACCTGGGGGAAGGCGGGGAGGTAGAGGTCGATCGTGAAGGGGCCGAGGGCGGTGAGGGCCCCGAGCACGATGACGTAGAGCGCCCGCTGGCGGCGGGTGAGCAGGTCTCCGGGGTGCACGACGGACGACACGGAGAGCGCTCCAAAGAAAAAGGGGATGGGGGTGGCCGATCGGCCACCCCCATCCTACGAAGGCGCTGCTCAGCGCGAGGTGCTGGCCCCCGCACGGCGCTTGTTGTAGACGTCGAACGCCACGGCGAGCAGCAGCACGAGGCCCTTGACGGCCTGCTGCCACTCGATGCCGATGCCCATGATCGACATGCCGTTGTTGAGCACACCGATGATGAGACCACCGATGATGGCGCCCGAGATCGTGCCGATACCGCCCTGCACCGCGGCACCACCGATGAAGGCGGCGGAGATCGCCTCGAGCTCGAAGCCGTCACCCGCCTTCGGGCCGGCCAGGTTGAGGCGGGCGGTGAACACCAGGCCGGCGAGCGCGGCCAGGATGCCCATGTTGACGAACAGCCAGAAGTCGACCGAGCGGGTCTTGACGCCCGACAGCTCCGCGGCGCGGCGGTTGCCGCCGATCGCGTAGATGTGCCGGCCGAAGACCGTGCGGTTGGCGACGATGCCGTAGATCATGAGCAGCACGGCGAGCACGATGAGCGTGACCGGGATGCCCTTGAAGGTGGCGAGCGCGTAGGTGAACGCGCCGACACCGACCGCGACGAACGCCATCTTCGCGATGAACCACACGGTCGGGTCGACCGACTGGCCGTACTTCAGGCGGCCAGCGCGGGTGCGCACCTGCTGCACGATGAGGCCGACGATCGCGAGCGCGCCGACGACAAGGGTGAAGACGTCGATCGCCGCGTCGGGCCCCGCGAAGGAGATGAACCCGTTGCCGAGCGCGCGGTACTCCTCGGGGAACGACCCGATGTTCGAGTTGCCGAGCGTGATGAGCGCGAGACCGCGGAAGATGAGCATGCCCGCCAAGGTCACGATGAACGCGGGGATCCCCACGTAGGCGATCCAGAAGCCCTGCCAGGCACCGACGACCGCGCCGATGACGAGCGCGCCGATGATGGCGAGCCACCACGGGAACCCGAGGTCGCGGATCAGCACGCCCGAGAACGCTCCGATGAACGCGGCGATCGAGCCGACCGACAGGTCGATGTGGCCGGCGACGATCACGAGCACCATGCCGATCGCGAGGATCAGGATGTACCCGTTCTGCACGATCAGGTTCGAGATGTTCTGCGGGCGCAGCAGGATGCCGTTCGTCGTGATCGAGAACAGCACGACCACGGCGATGAGGGCGAGGAAGATGCCGTTCTTGCCGAGGTCGCTCACGATGTGGCTGAGGGTGGGCGGGAGCTGGAAGCCCGGCTTCTTCGCCGGGGTCTTGACTGCGGTGTCGGACATTAGCGCTGCTTCTCCAGGGTCATGAGCTTGAGGAGGGCTTCGGGGGTGGCGTCGGATACGGGCATCTGTCCCGTGATCCGGCCCTCGGAGAGGGCGTAGATGCGGTCGCAGATGCCCAGCAGTTCGGGCAGCTCGGAGGAGATGACGATGATCGCCTTCCCCTCGTTCGCGAGGCGGTTGATGATCGTGTAGATCTCGTACTTGGCTCCCACGTCGATGCCGCGGGTGGGCTCGTCGAGGATCAGGACCTCCGGGTCGGAGTAGATCCACTTCGAGAGCACGACCTTCTGCTGGTTGCCGCCCGAGAGCTGGCCGGTCTTGGCCAGCACCGTCGGGCTCTTGATGTTCATGCTCTGGCGGTACTCGTTGGCGACCTTGTACTCCTCGTTGTCGTTCACGAGTCCGCCGCGCACGAGCTTCCGCAGCGAGGCCATCGAGATGTTGCGCTTGATGTCCTCGATGAGGTTGAGCCCGTACATCTTGCGGTCTTCCGTCGCGTACGCGATGCCGTTGCGGATCGCCTCGTCGACGGAGCGCGTCTTGATCTCGACGCCGCGCTTGTAGACCTTGCCCGAGATGCGGCTGCCGTAGCTGTGGCCGAACAGGCTCATCGCGAACTCGGTGCGACCGGCCCCCATGAGGCCGGCGATGCCGACGATCTCGCCGGCGTGCACGGTGAGGTCGACGCTGTCGACGATGACCCGCGAGACGTCCTGCGGGTGGTGGGCCGTCCAGCCCTCGACCCGCAGCACCTCCTCGCCGATGTGCGGCGTGTGGTCGGGGTAGCGGTTCTCGAGATCGCGACCGACCATGCCCTTGATGATGCGGTCCTCCGAGACATCGGCGCGACGGATCGTCTCGATCGTCTTGCCGTCGCGGATGACCGTCACCGAGTCGGCGATCTTCTTGATCTCGTTGAGCTTGTGGCTGATGATGATCGACGTGATGCCCTGCTCCTTCAGGTGCAGGATCAGGTCGAGCAGGTGGTCGGAGTCGGCGTCGTTGAGCGCGGCCGTCGGCTCGTCGAGGATGAGGAGCTTGACCTCCTTCGACAGCGCCTTCGCGATCTCGACGAGCTGCTGCTTGCCGACGCCGATGTCGAGGATGCGGGTGACGGGGTCCTCGTCGAGCCCCACCCGCGCGAGCAGCTTCTTGGCCTCGAGGTTGGTCTTGTTCCAGTCGATCAGGCCGAAGCGGTTCTTGACCTCGTTGTTGAGGAAGATGTTCTCGGCGATCGAGAGGTAGGGGCTCAGCGCGAGCTCCTGGTGGATGATGACGATGCCTTTGGCCTCGCTGTCGCGGATGTCCTTGAACTCGACGGTCTCGTTCTCGAAGACGATGTCGCCGTCGTAGGTACCGTGCGGGTAGACGCCCGACAGAACCTTCATCAGGGTCGACTTGCCGGCGCCGTTCTCGCCGCAGATGGCGTGCACCTCGCCGCGCGCCACCTCGAGGGTGACGTCGGAGAGCGCCTTGACACCCGGGAAGGTCTTCGTGATCGACCGCATCTCGAGGATGTTCTGGGTCACGTGCTGCCCACTTCCTTACGTCGTTGGGGGAAAGAGCCGGTGGTGGGGAGCCTAATGCGACTCCCCACCACCGGCCAGATGCATCACTGGTGGTGCGGTAGTGCGACCTCGTTAGAGGCCGAGCTCCTCAGCCGTCCAGTAACCGGTGTCGACCAGCGCCTCCTGCACGTTGTCAGCGACAACCGGCACCGGGCCGAGCAGGAACGACGGAACGATGAGCACACCGTTGTCGTAGGTGGTGGTGTCGTTGATCTCCGGCTCGCCGCCCTCGAGCAGGGCGACGGCCATGCCGGCCGCGACCTTCGCGAGCTCGCGGGTGTCCTTGAAGATGGTCGCGTACTGCTCACCCGAGAGGATGGCCTTGACCGAGTCGATCTCCGCGTCCTGACCCGAGATGATCGGGAAGTCGACGCCCACGGCGTAGCCGGCGTCGGTCAGTGCCGAGATGATGCCACGGCTCAGACCGTCGTAGGGCGACAGGACGGCGTTGACCTTCGAGCCGTCCGAGTAGTTCGCCGTGAGGAGGTCCTCCATGCGGCTCTGGGCGACCTCACCGTCCCAGCGCAGCGTGGCGGCCTGCTCGATGTCGACCTGGCCCGACTTCACGACGAGCGTGCCGTCGTCGATCAGCGGCTGGAGCACGTCCATGGCGCCGCGGAAGAAGAAGAAGGCGTTGTTGTCGTCGAGCGAGCCGGCGAACAGCTCGATGTTGAACGGACCGGCCGGAGCGTCGGGGAGCGCGTTGCCCTCGAGGTCGGTCAGGCCGAGGCCGTTCAGCAGGGTCCAGGCCTGCTGCTGGCCCACGAGGAAGTTGTCGAACGTCGCGTAGTAGTTGACGTTCTCCGAGTCGCGGATCAGGCGGTCGTAGGCGATGACCGGGATGTCGCTGTCGGCAGCGGTCTGCAGCACCTCGGTGAGGGTGGTGCCGTCGATCGCGGCGATGATCAGGGCCTCAGCGCCCTTGGTGATCATGTTCTCGACCTGCGAGACCTGGGTGGGGATGTCGTCCTCTGCGTACTGCAGGTCGACGGTGTAGCCGGCCGCCTCGAGCTCGGCCACGAGGGCGTCGCCGTCCGCGATCCAGCGCTCCGACGAGCGGGTGGGCATGGCGACGCCGATGAGGCCGCCGCCCTCGCCCTCGCCCTCAGCAGCCGGGGCCGAGCAGGCGGCGAGACCGAAGGTCATCGCGCCGATGGCCACGGCGGAGAGAAGAAGGTTCTTCTTCACTGTGTGTCCTTTCATTGGGGATGTGGTGGTGCTGCGGAACCCGGCTCGACATCGGGCCGGGGCCGTTCCCGGGGCGTGCGCCCCGGGACGTCTAGGGGGTGATCGCCGCGGTCACAGCGACTGCGCCAATCGGTAGTAGGCGGCGTTCGTGCGCACGTCGCGCGCGAACCCCTCGAGCGTGGTGGTCTCGTCGATCACCAGCAGCTCGACGCCAGCCATCTGCGCGAAGTCGCGGACGACCTCGACACCGACCTGAGTAGTCATGACCGTGTGGTGGGCTGCTCCGGCCGTCAGCCAGGCTGCGGCGGAGGTCGTGAAGTCGGGCGCGGGCTTCCACACCGCGTGGCCGACGGGGAGCTTCGGCATGGGTGCCGGCAGGGCAACGTTCTCGACGACGTTCGCCACGAGCCGGAACCGGTCGCGCAGGTCGCTCAGCGCGACGACGAGCGCGGGGCCGGGGTCGGCGGTGAAGACCAGGCGCACCGGGTCCTCCTTGCCGCCGATGCCGAGCGGGTGCACCTCGAGCCGGGCGCGCTGGGTGGTCAGCGAGGGGCTGACCTCGAGCATGTGCGCTCCGAGGATCAGCTCGTTGCCCGGCTCGAGGTGGTAGGTGTAGTCCTCCATGAGCGAGGCGCCGCCGGGCAGGCCGGCACCCATGACCGCCGCGGCCCGGACGAGCACCGCGGTCTTCCAGTCGCCCTCGGCTCCGAATCCGTAGCCGTCGGCCATCAGCCGCTGCACGGCGAGACCCGGCAGCTGACGCAGCGCGCCGAGGTCTTCGAAGGACGTGGTGAAGGCCGAGAAGCCGCCCCCCTCGAGGAACCCGCGGAGGCCCAGCTCGATCGCCGCGCCGTAGCGGAGCGACCCGGCCCGCTCGGCCCCCGGGTGCAGCTCGGGGGCGACGTCGTAGAGGTCGAGGTACTCGGCGACGAGGGCGTCGATCGCCGCGTCGTCGACGGCGTGCACGGCGTCGGCGAGCTCGGTGACGCCCCAGGTGTTGACCTGCACGCCGAAGCGCAGCTCGGCCTCGGTCTTGTCGCCCTCGGTGACGGCGACGTAGCGCATGTTGTCGCCGAACCGGGCGAGCTTGAGGTTCTGCGTCGCGTGGCGACCGGCCGCCGCGCGCGCCCACGTGCCGACGCGGTCGGTGACCGCGGGGTTCGACACGTGGCCGACCACGGTGGTGCGGGCGACGCCGAGGCGCGACACGATGTAGCCGAACTCGCGGTCGCCGTGCGCGGCCTGGTTGAGGTTCATGAAGTCGAAGTCGATCTCCGACCACGGCAGGGCCACGTTGGCCTGCGTGTGCAGGTGCAGCAGCGGCTTCTGCAGCGCGTCGAGGCCGGCGATCCACATCTTGGCCGGGCTGAAGGTGTGCATCCACGCGATGACGCCGATGACATTCTCGGCGGCGTTCGCCTCTTGCATGACCTTCTTGATGCTGGCGCTGTCGACGAGGGTCGGCTTCCAGACGATGGAGACCGGGATGCTGGCCGCGGCCTGCAGCCCCGCGACGACCTGCTGCGACTGCTCGGCGACCTGCCGCAGGGTCTCGTCGCCGTAGAGGTTCTGGCTTCCGGTGAGGAACCAGACCTCGAGGGTCGACAGGTCGGGGACGATGCTGCGGGTCACGAGCGGGCTCCGGAGGGTAGGGCGGCGAGGGCGGCGCGCTGTACCGCGAGCCCCGCCTCGAAACGGGAGAGGTAGACCGCGAAGCCGTCGCGGTCGGCGGGGTCGGGGTCGACGACGCTGGTCGCGACGCCGGCGAAGACGGTGCCGTCGAGGTAGGCGGCGAGGTCTGCGCTGTGGAGGTCTGCGCTGTGGAGGTCTCCCCCGTGCCTGTCTTCCTCGCCGGTGCGGCTCGACTCGGCGGCGAAGGCGGCGAGCAGGGCCATGCCCCAGGCTCCGCCCTCGGCCGCGGCGCCGGCCACGCCGACGGGCACGTCGAGCGCGGCC
>JAIWOM010000221.1 GCA_020216895.1 Microcella sp. | reverse complement strand
TGCAGAGCGTGTCGACGGCCGCGGGGTCGCTGAGCCCCGCCCCCGCGATGAGCGTGTCGCGCGCGTGCAGCGCGGCCGAGTCGTCGGGGAAGACCGCGGCGGCGATGCCGCCCTGCGCCCAGGCGGTCGAGCCCGCGGTCAGCACGTCCTTCGTGACGATCGTGACGTCGTGCCGGCGAGCGGCGCGCAGCGCAGCGACGAGGCCGGCCATGCCGCTGCCGATGACGAGGATGTGGGCCATGCGGGGCTCCTAGTCGCGGGGCTTCGCGGCGAGCATGCGCTCGAGCGCGAGCTTCGCATCCGCTTGAACGCCGTCGTCGACGACGATCTCGTTGACGACGCGGCCGGCGACGAGCTCTTCCAGCACCCAGGCGAGGTAGCCGGGGTGGATGCGGTACATCGTCGAGCACGGGCAGATGACCGGGTCGAGGCAGAAGATCGTGTGCTGCGGGTACTCGGCAGCGAGCCGATTGACCATGTTGATCTCGGTGCCGATCGCGAAGGTCGTCGGTTCGGTCGCGCCCGCGACCGCGCGGCGGATGTAGTCGGTCGAGCCCGCCTCGTCGGCGGCGTCCACGACGGCCATCGGGCACTCGGGGTGCACGACGACGCGCACGCCGGGGTGCTCGGCGCGGGCCTTCTCGACCTGGTCGACGGTGAACCGCTTGTGCACGCTGCAGAAGCCGTACCAGAGCACCACCCGGGCATCGAGCAGCTCCTCCCGCGTCGAGCCGCCGAGGGGCTTGCGCGGGTTCCACATCGGCATGCGATCGAGCGGCACCCCCATCGCCTTCGCGGTATTGCGGCCGAGGTGCTGGTCGGGGAAGAACAGCACGCGCTGCCCGCGCTCGAACGCCCACTCGAGCACCGTCTTCGCGTTCGACGAGGTGCACACGATGCCGCCGTTGCGGCCGCAGAACGCCTTGAGCGCCGCGGAGGAGTTCATGTAGGTGACGGGGATGATCGGCTGCCGTCCCTCCGCGTCGGGCTCGCCGCCGTAGACGGCCATCAGCTCATCCCAGGCCGCCTGCACCGAGTCGATGTCGGCCATGTCGGCCATCGAGCAGCCGGCGGCGAGGTTCGGCAGGATCACCGTCTGCTCGTCGCGGGCCAGGATGTCGGCGGTCTCGGCCATGAAGTGCACCCCGCAGAACACGATGTACTCGGCGTCGGGCTTCGTCAGGGCGGCGTTCGCGAGCTGGAACGAGTCGCCGAGGAAGTCGGCGTGCTGCACGACCTCATCGCGCTGGTAGAAGTGGCCGAGAATGACGAGGCGGTCGCCGAGGGCATCCTTCGCGGCACGGATGCGGGCGTGCAGCTCGTCGTTCGACGCGACCTGGTACTCCGCGGGCAGGGCGCCCTGGCGGGGCGAGCCGGTCGGGATGACGTCGTGCATCGACGAGCCGGGGCCGTATCCCGGCACCGCGTCGAACTCCCACGGCCCCTTGTCGAGCTCGGGGGTGCAGGTGTCGCCCGGCGCCTGCCCGTTGGTGATGAGGCGGATCGTCGTCGCGACGGAGGCGTCGATGGTGCTCATGCGCTGGTCCTCAGGTGCTCGGTGGCGGTGCGGGAATCGGTTGCGGTGCGGGAATCGGGGGCGGTGCGGCGGTTCAGCGGCCCGGCGTCGACCAGATCGACCGCGCCGGTGTAGCGGTAGAGGCGGGGCGGTCGGTGCCGACCGCCGGTGACGACCTCGCCGGTGGGCTCGATGACGCCGCTGGTCTCCATCTGGCGCCGGAAGTTGGCGGGGTCGAGCGGGCGCTGCAGCACGGCCTCGTAGACCTCGCGCAGCTCGGCGAGGGTGAACCGCGGGCCGAGGAATGCGTGGGCGATCGCGGAGTACTCCATCTTCGTGCGGAGCCGCCACAGGGCGTAGTCGACGATGAGGTTGTGGTCGAACGCCAGGTCGGGCAGATCGTCGGCGGCGAACCACCGCACGTTCTCGCCGAGCGTGACGCGCTCGGCCTCGTCCGGCCGCACGAGCGCCCAGTAGACGATCGACACCATGCGCTGGTCGGGCGAGCGGTCGACGTCGCCGAAGGCGTACAGCTGCTCGAGGTAGGCGGGCTCGAGCCGCGTCGTCTCGCCGAGATTACGGCGCGCGGCGCCCTCGAGGCTCTCGTCGACGCGCACCATGCCGCCGGGCAGCGCCCACCGGCCGAGATACGGCTCGCGGGTGCGGCGCACGAGCGGCAGCCACACGGTCGGCGCCCCGCGCTCGTCACGGCGGAGGGCGAAGATGACGGTCGAGACGGCGAGGCCGATGCCCGACGCGGTGTCGATATCGAGACCGGTGTGCGCCATGGATGCTCCTCCCGCCCGTTCCCCGTTGTTACAGTCACTCTGACCTGAACGGAGTCTAGCACTTCGGGTAGCAGTGACACGAACACGCGGCGCGGCCCGCTGCCCGCATCCACCCGCCAGAATGGCCGTGTGGACGAGCTCTTCGTGATCCCCCTCTGGGCCGACCTGCTGGCCGTCGGCATCGGCGCGCTGCAGGGGGCCCTGTTCGCGGCGCAGTTCCGCGACCGGCGGCTCGACTGGCTCGGGGTCGCGATCATCGGCATCGTCGTCGGCTTCGGCGGCGGTCTCCTCCGCGACCTGCTCCTCAACGTGCCGCTCGCCCCCCTGCAGTCGAACTGGTACGTCATCGTCGCCACGGGAGCCGCCCTGCTCGGCATGCTGCTCGAGCGGGTCTTCTCGCGGCTCAGCCGCCTCATCACCGTGCTCGACGCGCTCACGATCGGCCTGTTCGGCGCGATCGGCACCACCAAGGCCCTCGCGCTCGGGCTGCCCGAGGTCGCCGCGGTCTTCGTGGGCGTGCTCGCCGCGGTCGGCGGGTCGATTCTGCGCGACCTGCTGCTGAACCTGCCGATCTCGCTCATGCACGTCGGATCGCTCTACGCGGTCGCCGCCGCGGCGGGCGCGGGCTCGATCGCCGTGCTGCTGGCCTTCGACGTCGACGTGCTGCTCGCGGGGGCGATCGGCGTCGCCCTCACCTTCGGGGTGCGCATCGCCTCGGTGCTGTTCGGCTGGAGCCTGCCCGAGCAGCGCGCGATCACCCGGCTGCCCAAGCTGCCGAGCCTGCCGTCACTGCCCCGGCGCGGCCGCCG
>JAIWOM010000220.1 GCA_020216895.1 Microcella sp. | reverse complement strand
AGGTGCCCCAGTCGTCGGCGTAGGCCTCGATGTGCCAGCGGTGCTCGCCGGCCTGCTCGAGCAGCACCGCCGTCTGCCAGCGGTCGGTGCCCGCGCCGTGCTGGGCGAGGGCGTGCCGGGCGACGGTGCCGTCGGGCAGGGTGAGCACGAGGTCGGCGCCGAGGCGGTCGTGGCCCTCGCGGAAGACGGTGGCCGCGAACGGCACGAGCTCGCCGACGTAGGCGGTGCTGGGCCAGCGGTTCTCGGGCTGCTGCGGGCTCAGCCCGCGGATGGGGATGCGCCCGATGCGCGGGACGAAGGGCGGGGTCTGCGTCGAAGCCACCCTTCGACCCTACGCTGGTGGGGCATCCGAGACGGTGTCCTCCCTTATGCGGACAAAATGTCCCCCGGCCGGGGTACGTGAATTCTCATCAAGACTTGGTCGGTGTCGGACCGCCGTCCTATTCTGATGTTCGGAAAGCGAACCGCGGGCAGACCCGAAGCCCGCGGAGCGCACCGACTGTTTGGAGCAACCCGAATGCTCCGAAGCACAGGGCCGAGCCTCGCATCCCCCGATCGCGAGACCGGCCCTGTTCGTCGTTAACCGCTGTTCGTCGTTAACCCCCGGGTGTCCCGCCTGGAACCGGTTCCCGGCATCGCGCGCGCTCGCCTAGAGTGAGAATCCCGGGGCTCCTCCACCACGCCCCGGTCGAGGAGTGATGAGCGTGAAGGCGATCCGCCGCTTCACCGTCCGTACCGTGCTGCCCGAGGCGCTCGACGCCGTCGCGGCGCTCGCGGCCAACCTGCGCTGGTCGTGGCACGAGCCCACCAAGGCGCTCTTCGCGCGCATCGACCCCGAGCGCTGGGAGGCGCTCGGGCACGATCCCGTCGCCCTGCTCGGCGCCGTCGACCCGCAGCGCCTCGACGAGCTCGCCCACGACGCCGGCTTCCTCGCCGAGGCCGCGGCCCTGCGCGACGACCTCACCGCCTACCTCGAGCAGCCGCGCTGGTACCAGTCGCTCTCCGACGCTCCCGCCCGCATCGCCTACTTCTCGCCCGAGTTCGGCATCGCCTCGGCGATCCCGCAGTACTCGGGCGGCCTGGGCATCCTCGCCGGCGACCACCTCAAGAGCGCCAGCGACCTCGGCGTGCCCCTCATCGGCGTCGGCCTGTTCTACCGGGCCGGCTACTTCCGCCAGGCGATCGACGCCGAGGGCTGGCAGCGCGAGAGCTACCCGCTCATCGACCCCGACGGCCTCCCGATGCAGCTGGTGCGCGAGCTCGACGGCAGCGCCGCCCGCATCTCGCTCAGCCTGCCCGGCGGCGAGGCCCTGCACGCGCACGTCTGGCAGATGCAGGTCGGCCGGGTCGTGCTGCTGCTCCTCGACACCGACATCCCCGACAACAGCGACGCGCTCCGCGGTGTGACCGACCGCCTCTACGGCGGCGGCGGCGAGCACCGCCTCCTGCAGGAGCTCCTGCTCGGCATCGGCGGCGTGCGGGCCATCAAGCGCTACGTCGCGATCAGCGGCACCCCGGCACCCGAGGTCTTCCACACCAACGAGGGCCACGCCGGGTTCCTGGGCCTCGAGCGCATCAGCGACCTCGTCGCCGGCGGCCTCAGCTTCGCCGAGGCGCTGCAGGTCGTGCGCGCGGGCACCCTGTTCACCACCCACACGCCCGTGCCCGCCGGCATCGACCGCTTCGAGGCCGCGCTCATCGAGCGATACCTGTCGACCGACCTGCTGCCGGGTGTCGCCGCCGCCGACGTTCTGCCCCTCGGCGCCGAGGACTACGAGGGCGGCGACCCCGCCGTCTTCAACATGGCGGTCATGGGCCTGCGCCTCGCGCAGCGCGCCAACGGCGTCTCGCGCCTGCACGGCGACGTCTCGCGCGGCATGTTCGGCGCGCTCTGGCCAGGCTTCGATCAGAATGACGTGCCCATCACCTCCGTCACCAACGGGGTGCACGCCCCCACCTGGACCGACCCGCGCATGGTCGAGCTCGCCCGCACCAAGCTCGGCACCTTCGAGACCGCGGCCTGCGACTGGAACTCGCCCGCCATCACCGACGCCGACCTGTGGTCGGTGCGCCGGGCGATGCGCGAGCAGCTCGTCGCCGACGCCCGCGCCCGCATGACGGCGGCGTGGGCCGAGCAGAACCCCGGCATCGCCGCCCCCGCCTGGATGGCCGAGCTGCTCGACCCCGACGTGCTCACCATCGGCTTCGCGCGCCGCGTGCCCACGTACAAGCGCCTCACCCTCATGCTGCATGACCCCGACCGGCTGCGGGCCCTGCTCACGCATCCCGACCGCCCGGTGCAGCTCGTGGTCGCCGGAAAGTCGCACCCCGCCGACGACAGCGGCAAGGCCCTCATCCAGAAGCTCGTGCGCTTCGCCGCCGAGCCCGAGCTGCGCCGCCGCATCGTCTTCCTGCCCAACTACGACATCGGCATGGCGCGGCTGCTCTACCCGGGCACCGACATCTGGCTGAACAACCCGCTGCGTCCGCTCGAGGCGTGCGGGACATCCGGCATGAAGGCGGCCCTCAACGGCTCGCTCAACCTGTCGATCCTCGACGGGTGGTGGAACGAGTACTACGACGCCGAGAACGGCTGGGCGATCCCGACCGCCGACGCCGCGGGCGACGAAGCTGAGCGCGACAAGCTCGAGGCCGAGGCCATGTACGACCTCATCGAGCACCAGATCGCGCCGCGGTTCTACGACCGTGACGCCGACGGGTTGCCGCGCCGCTGGCTGCAGAGCATCCGGCACACGCTCGCCACCCTGTCGCCCGAACTGTCGGCCGACCGCATGGTGCGCGAATACGTCGAGCGCCTCTACGTGCCCGCCGCGCACGCCCACCGGGCCATCGCGGCCGACGACCACCGCCCGGCCCGCGACCTCGCCGGCTGGAAGGCGCACGTCGCCCGCGAGTGGCCGCATGTGGCCGTCACCCACGTCGAGTCGGGCGGCGTACAGTCGCCGCAGGTCGGCGACCAGCTGAAGGTTCGCGCCCACGTGCAGCTCGCCGGGCTCAGCGCCGACGACGTGCTCGTCGAAGTGGTGTTCGGTCGCGCCCGCAACGGCGACGACCTCGCCGATGTGCACCGGCAACCGCTCGAGCTCGCCGACCACGAGCTGGGCCAGCCGGC
>JAIWOM010000219.1 GCA_020216895.1 Microcella sp. | reverse complement strand
CATCACCGAGCCGGTCTCGTGGTGGCGCCGCCTCGACCCGGATGCCCGATCCGCGCACCTCGCCCCGCGCGCCTGCACCGGCTGGCGGTTCCAGGCCACGGCCGACGACGGCCGCACGTGCGTGCTCGACGTGCGCGACGACGGCGACCCGGCGCGCTGGTTCGTGGTGAAGGTCTACGACTGAGGCGTGCTCGCGCTGTCCGGCTCCGCGGGCTGCGGCGCCGCATCCGTCGCCGCGCTCGCTTCGCTCTGCTGCCGCCGTCGCACTGCGGCCCGCACGATCAGCAGCACGATCAGGCCGATCAGCCCGAGCGCGACCAGCCAGGGCAGCAGCACACCCGCGATGACGAGCAGCACCGAGCCGAATCCGACGAGCGCCTCCCAGCCGGCGGCGAGGCCGGTGAGGAAGGTGTCGGGCTCGTCCTGCGGCGCCACCTCGGGCGAGCCGAGCACGAGCGTGATCGTCGAGAGGCTGACCTGGTCGGCGAGCAGGCGCTGCTGCGCCTCGTAGCTCTCCAGCTGCGCCTGCCGGTCGCTGATGGCCGTCTCGAGCGCGATGAGGTCCTCGACCGTGCCGGCCTGCCCCTGCAGGGCGAGCAGCCGCGTGATCGACGAGCGCAGCGCCTCGACCCGCGCGTCGATGTCTTGCACCTCGCGGCTGATGTCGGTCGAGCTCAGCTGCAGCTCCTCCACCTCGCCGAGCTCCTTGAGGTCCTCCAGCGTCGCGGTGAGGCGCGCCGCGGGGATGCGGAGCACCAGCTCCGCCCCGCCGGCGTCGCTCGCGTCGCTGGTCTCGCGCGGCGCGTACTCCTGCCGCCCGTCGACGCGACCGCCGGCGCGTTCGACGATGGCGACCGCCTGGGCCGCGGCGTCGAGCGGCGCCTCGACCGTCAAGTAGAGGTAGCCGGTGGTGACGATCGAGCGGTCGCCCGCATCCGGATCACCGCTCTGCTCGCCGTCGAGGTCGCCGCCGATCGCGCCGCCGTCCTCGGCGACCGGGGCCTCCTCGTACCCGACGTCGGGGCCCCCGATGCCGGGCATGCCGCCCGAGTCGCTCGACTCGCTGACCGCGGCGCAGCCGCCCAGCAGAAGGGCGGCGAGGGAGGCCACCACCAGGAGGCCGGCGGGGCGGGGCAGCAGGCGTGGAGTGCTCATGCCGCACACGGTAGACCCGCACGAGAGCCCGGCACCACCCAACGTTTCGCGGCGATACGCGATCGTGACCGCTCGGCTGCCCGTTCGCGAACCTGTGCCGTACCCGTGAGAACCCAGAGCGATGGGAGGGAAAGTCACCATGCCCCGGCGCCGGCGGATAACTTCTGATTATTCCTACGCGACTAGGGGTGGACGCGAAGGACGAGGGGGTCGGCTCAGCCGGCCCCCTCCTCTCTTTCCGGCATCGCCGAATCCCGGGCCGCCTCCGCCATACTCGGAGCATGGCGGGCTGGCGATGGTGGCGACGGGATGCTCCGCTCCTGGCCGTCACCGGTGACACCGGCAGCGGCCCGGTCGTCGTGATGATCCACGGCATCGCCTCCTCGTCGGTCACCTTCGTGCACCTCGTGCCCCTGCTCGAGGCCGACCACCGCGTCATCACCATCGACATCCTCGGCTTCGGCAGTTCGCCGAACCCACCGGAGTCGACCTACACGCTCGACGAGCACGCCGCGGCCCTCTACCGCACGATCCGTGCGCTCGGGCTGCGGCAGCCGTTCACGCTCGTCGGCCACTCGCTCGGCAGCCTCATCGCCGCCCGCTACGCGGCGACGCATCGACGTGCGCTCGACCGGCTCGTGCTCGTCAGTTCTCCCATCTACCTGCCGCCCGCGCTGCTCGGCGACCGGGTCGATCGCGCCAGCATGGGCGCCTACTTCACCGTCTACGAGTTCCTGCGCAGCAACCCGGTCTTCACGCAGCGCACCGCCGCGGCCCTCGCCGCGATCGCGCCCATCAAGAACGTGCTCGAACTGACGGAGAAGAACTGGCAGCCGTTCATGCTGTCGCTGCAGAACGCGATCGAGTCGCAGACCACGCTCGCCGACCTGTCGCGCGTGCGGGTGCCCATCGATCTCGTCTTCGGCGCGCTCGACCCCTTTCTGGCACCCGCAGGCCTGGCGATCGTCCAGCAGCTGCGGCACGTGCGGGCTCACCGCGTCTCCGGTGTCGCGCACCTCATGCGGCCGAAGCTCGCCCGAGCGGTCGCGGAGGTCATCGCCCTGCCGCCCGCACCGTGGGGGCCGTCGAACGGCGAATAGGCTGAAGCCCATGAAGACTTCCGTTCTCGGGCGCACGGGCGCCACGGTTTCCGCGATCGGCCTCGGCACCTGGCAGCTCGGTGCCGACTGGGGCGACGTCTCTGAGAAGGATGCCCACGCCGTGCTCGACGCGGCTGTCGAGTCGGGCGTCACGATGTTCGACACCGCCGACGTCTACGGCGATGGCCGCAGCGAGTCGATCATCGGGGCGTACCTGCGCCAGCATCCCGATGCCGGGGTTTTTGTGGCCACCAAGATGGGCCGCCGCCTGCCGCAGGTGCCCGAGAACTACTCGACGGCGAACTTCCGGGCGTGGAACGAGCGCAGCCTGAAGAACCTGGGTGTCGAGACCCTCGACCTCGTGCAGCTGCACTGCCCGCCGACCCCGGTCTATTCGATCGACCGCGTCTACGACGACCTCGACCAGCTCGTCGATGAGGGCAAGATCCGCCACTACGGCGTCAGCGTCGAGACGGTCGAGGAGGCCCTGACGGCCATCGCGCGGCCGAACGTCGCGAGCGTGCAGATCATCATCAACGCCTTCCGGCTCAAGCCGCTCGACGCCGTGCTGCCCGCCGCGATCGCGGCGGGCGTCGGCATCATCGCTCGCGTGCCGCTCGCCTCGGGCCTGCTCAGCGGCCGGTACACGGCCGACACCGTCTTCGCCGCCGACGACCACCGCACCTACAACCGCGACGGCTCGCACTTCGACGTCGGCGAGACCTTCGCCGGGGTCGACTACGCGACCGGCGTGGAGGCCGCGCAGGAGTTCGCGGCGCTCGCCGCCGAGCACGGCCTGCAGCCGGCCACCGCCGCGCTCGCCTGGCTCACCGAGGTGCCCGGCGTGAGCACGGTGATCCCCGGTGCCCGCAACCCCGAGCAGGCG
>JAIWOM010000218.1 GCA_020216895.1 Microcella sp. | reverse complement strand
CTCGAGGGCGTCGAGCGGAGCATCCGCCACATCGCCGATCGTGCGGAGGCCGAGGCGTTCGAGGCGGGCGGACGCGGCCGCGCCCACCCCCCAGAGCGCGGTGATCGGCTGCGGGTGCAGGAAGGCCAGCGTCTGCGCGGCGGGCACGATCAGCAGGCCGTCCGGCTTGGCACGCCCGGAGGCGAGCTTCGCGACGAACTTCGTCGCGGCGGCCCCCACCGAGGCGACGAGCCCGGTCTCCCGCCGGATCCGCGACCGCAGCGCCGTGGCAATGGCGAAGGGCGGGCCGAAGAGCCCGATCGCGCCGCGCACGTCGAGAAAGGCTTCGTCGATGCTCAGCGGCTCGACCAGGGGGGTCACGTCCCCGAGGATCCGCATGACGTGCGCCGACGCCTCCTGATACCGCTCGTAGTGCGGTTCGAGCACGACCGCCTGCGGGCAGCGCCGCAGTGCGACCGCCATGGGCATGGCTGAGTTGACCCCGTACCGGCGGGCCTCGTAAGTGGCCGCGGTGACGACCGAGCGCGCGCCGCGATGCCCGACGATGACCGGGCGGCCGCGCAGCTCGGGCCGCGCGAGCAGCTCGACGGAGGCGAAGAACGCGTCCATGTCGAGGTGCAGGATGCTCGCCGACGTGTCATCCGTCGGTTCGACGGTGACCTGCCGTCCGCTGCCGTCCTGCCTGCTCACGCGACCCGCGAGCCGGTCAGCGCTTGCGGGTGATGAGACCCCACACGAACAGCACCAGCAGCGATCCGCCGATGGCGAGCAGCCAGGTGCCGATGCTGAAGAAGTCGTTCACCGAGCCGAGGCCCAGCTGGCTGCCGAGCCAGCCGCCGACGAGCGCGCCGATGACGCCGAGGATGAGGGTCGAGAACCATCCGCCCTTCGCCTTGCCGGGCATGATGGCCTTCGCGATCGCGCCCGCGATCAGGCCGAGCAGCAGGAATCCGAGAAAACCCATGAGGTGCTCCTTTCGGTCGGTGCCCCCACTCTGTCACGGTCTGGCCCCCCGGCGGGAGGTCTGCCAGGGTAGGAGCATGGCTCAGCTGCACCCCTGGTCGCGGTATGTCGCGATCGGCGACTCCTTCACGGAGGGCATCGGCGACCCGGAGCCGCAGAGCCCAGGCGGCCACCGCGGCTGGGCCGATCGCGTCGCCGAGGTGCTCGCCGAGCGCACCGACGACTTCGCGTATGCGAACCTCGCGATCCGGGGTCGCCTCCTCCAGCAGATCGCCGACGAGCAGGTGGATGCGGCGCTCGCGCTGCGCCCAGACCTCATCACGATCTCTGGCGGCGGCAACGACATCATCCGCCCCGGAACCGACCCCGACCGGGTCGCGGAGCTGTTCGACGACACGATCCGCCGACTGCGCAGCGACGGTGCGACGGTCGTCATGTTCAACGGGCCGGACATCGGCATGACACCCGTGCTGCGGCGGGTGCGCGGCAAGGTCGCGATCTACAACGAGAACCTGCGCGCGGTCGCGGCCCGTCACGACGCGATCGTCGCCGACATGTGGGCGCTGCGGCAGTTGCAGAATCCCCAGATGTGGGCACCCGATCGCTTGCACTTCTCGCCCCTCGGGCACCACACCATCGCGATCGCCGTGCTGCAGGCCCTCGGCGTCGACCACGACCTCGAGCCCCTGCACCCCGAGCCGCTTCCCGAGCGCTCCTGGCGCGCCGCGCGCGTTGACGACATCGGCTGGGCGCGCGAGTACCTCGTGCCCTGGGTGGTGCGGCGCATCCGGCACCAGTCGTCGGGCGACACGGTCAAGCCGAAGCGGCCGTCGATCTAGTCGCGGCGGTCCGAGCGAACCGGTCACCGGACTCAGCTGGTTGTCGGGAGGAGACCCCACTCGCGCAGCGGCTGCAGCAGCCTCCAGTCGAGCGGCGGCGGGTCGATCGCACCGCTGATCGTCACGGGGATCCGCTCGGTTCGCCCGCCCCACCGCATGACGGCGGAGACCTCGCCCGCCAATCCGGTGTCGTCGGCCCCGATGAGCGCGGGGGCGGCCACCGCGGGTCGCGACCGGATGCCGCCCCAGACGAGATCGCGGAGGGTGATCGCGCTGCGGACCTCCACGCTGTCGCCCCAGGGCGTCGCGTACTGGGCGAGCATCTCACCTTCCTCGATGAGGGTGACCTCGCGGAGGTCGTCCGCCGCCGTCGTCATGAGGCGCTGCACCGCTACCGCGACGGCCCCCTGGTCGGGCTGGCCGAGCACGACACCGACGACGGCGACCGGCTCCGCATCCGCCGGGCGGCCGGGCAGCACCCCGGAGAACAGCAGGTTCGCGCCCACCGCGGGGCCGAGCGTGCCCGTCTTCAGGCCCGTGACGCCCGCGGTTCCCAGAGCCTGGTTGGTGTTCTGGAACACGCCGACCCCGTCGACCACGAGCTCCGGAGTCGCCGCTGCCGCGGCGATCACCGGATCCGCGGCCGCGATGCGGGCGAGGGCGAGCAGGTCGCGCGGCGTGGCCCGGTTGCTCAGCGAGAAGCCGGTGGTGTCGGCGACGGTGATGCGCTCGAGTCCGTTGCGCTCGAGCCAGGAGCGCGCGGCACGGAGGTAGGCGTCGATCGAGCCGAAGGCCCAGAGCGCAAGGGTGTCGGCGTAGTTGTTGGCCGATCGCACGATCATGAGTTCGATGATCTCCCGCTGGGTGAGCACGGTTCCGACGGGAGCGGGAGCGAACGAGCCGCCGATGGCGATGTACGACTGCACGAGCCGGGCATCCGCAGCGGTGAGGGTGATGTCAGGGCCCTCGCCGTCGCCCTCGATGGGGCGCTCCTCGAGCACGACGAGTGCGGTGATGACCTTGGTGATCGACGCGAGCACCCGCGGCTCGTCGAGGCCGCGGGCGGCGAGAACGCGGTCGCCATCGGCGAGGGCGATGGCGGCGCCGCCCGAGCCCGGCAGGGTGACGGTGCCCTCGGATGTCTCGACGACGTCGAGCACCGGGATGACGGGGCTCACGGTCGGCACCGGCGCCAGCAGTGCGAGCACGGCGTACGGCCCGAGGGTCAGCGTGCCGACGAGCGCCAGCGTCACCCCGATCGGGGCGAGGCGCCGCCGCGTGCCGGAGCGGCTCACGCCGACTCGCGCCAGACGACCTCCGTGGCCAGCAGTGCGCCCTCGGTGGGGCGCGA
>JAIWOM010000217.1 GCA_020216895.1 Microcella sp. | reverse complement strand
CGGGCCGCGCCGCGCGAGCGCGCGAGCCCGCGCTCGACCAGGGCGAGGGCGAGGCGAGGCGGCATCAGGCCGAGCGGCCGGGGTCGCCGTCGGAGGCCTCGAGCTGCTGGCGCAGCTCGTCGTGCACCTGCCGGAAGGCGGCCGCCCGGTCGCCGAGGGACTGCCCGTCGATGAGCGCAAGGCGCGACAGCAGCGCCGGGTCGGCATCAGCGTGCAGGCTCGACTCGGTCAGCGGCGCAACCGGCGTCGACGCCACGTTCGCGGTGGTCGTGCCGGGCTCGAGGTCATCGCCATCGCCGTCGGTCATGGTCACGACGATACCGCCAGGGCCATCAGCTGCTCGTCGACATCGAGGCCGTAGATCTGCAGCCCCGAGGCGTAGATCGCCGCGGCGCCGGCGCGCAGCAGGTCGAGCGGGTCGGCGCCGGCGCGGGCGACCCGCACGACGTGCTGCTTCATGCGCACCACCGCGCGACCGACCTCGACAGTGCGAACGCCGTCGGCGTCGACCTCGCTGCGCACGGCCGGGTAGGGCTCGAACAGCTCGCGCAGGTCGCCGAGGATGTAGTCGGGCTGCATGGTGGGCGGCGCTGCCAGCACCTGCTTGGCGCGGTCGATGCCGGTCAGCACGAGCGCCGTAGCGAGGCCCGCGCGCTTGCCGCCCATGATGTCGGTGTCGAGCCGGTCGCCGATGACGAGCGGGTTCTCGGCGCCGAATCGCTCCTTCGCGACGTCGAAGATGGCCGTCTCGGGCTTGCCGGCGAAAACGGGCAGTCGCCCGACGGCGAGGTGCACGGCCGAGACGAGCGTACCGTTGCCCGGCGCGACCCCGCGCGCCTGCGGGATCGTCCAGTCGGTGTTGGTCGCCACCCACGGAATCCCGGTGTGCAGCGCGTACGACGCCTCGGCCAGGTGCTCCCAGCCGACGTGCGGCGCGAACCCCTGGATCACAGCGGCCGGGTGATCCTCCGCCGACCGGGTCACCCGGAAGCCGGCCGCCTCGACCTCACTCACCAGGCCGTCGCCGCCGACGACGAGAATGAGCGCGCCCGGTTCGACGAGCGTGGCCAGGATGCGCACCGCGGCTTGCGGACTGGTGACGACGTCGGCGGCCTCCACCGCGAGGCCGAGCTCGCGCAGGTGGGCCGCTACCGACTCGTCCGTGCGCGAGGCGTTGTTGGTGATGTACCCCACGCGGAGCTGCCGGGCGGCGCGCGTGATGCTCTCGACCGCGTGCGGGATCGCTCCGGGCCCGGCATAGACCACGCCGTCGAGATCGAGCAGCAGGGCGTCGCGGCCCTCGAGGGGCGCGGACGTCGTGCGCCTACCGAGCATCGACGCCCTCCGGGGCGTCGCCGTCCTCCGTCGAGGAGTCGTGCTCGGCGCCGGGGACCTCCCCGGCGCCGTCGCCCTCGAGCTCGACGATCTCGATGGTCTCGTCGCCCTCGTCGGCACCCGCGGCGGCCAGCGCCTCGGCGGCGATATCGGCGCGACGGCCCCACTCGGCGGCCTCCTCGTCGCGCCCGAGCTCGGCCAGCACGATCGCGTAGGCGTCGAACAATGCCGGGCTCCAGCTGTAGGCAGTGGACGCGTCGAGCTGCGGGATCTCCAGCTCGGTGAGGGCCTCGGCCGTCTGGCCGAGGTCAAGACGGGCGCCCGACATCGCGATCGCCAGCTCCACGCGGGTCGGCACGCTCAGCGTGCGGCGGTCGACGGATCGCCCGAGCTCGAGGGCCTTGGTCGGCCGGCCGAGGCCGCGCTCGCAATCGACCATGAGCGGCAGCTGCTCGTTCGAGCCCGAGATGCGCCGATAGGTGCGCAGTTCGCGCAACGCGAGAGCGAAGTCGCCGACCGCATAGGCCGTGATCGCGAGGGTCTCGCGGGTCAGCGCGATGCGACCTGCACGCCGCGCGGCCGTCTGAGCGTGCCGGTGCGCCAGCGCGGGGTCCTCCTCGATGAGCATCCCGGCCATGACCAGGTGCTGCGCGACGCGGTCGGCGTTCTCCTTGGCGAGCGTCTTCAGCTCGTTGCGCGCGATGCGATCGAGCTCCTTGCCCGTGACTGTCTCGGGAATCGTCGGGTCATCGTGCCGCGGACGATCGTTGTCGCCCTCGGGGCGGTTCGGCCGCTCGGGACGACCGGCGCTTGCCGGCCGAGGACCGCGGTATCCCGAACCCTCGCGCTTCGGCCCGCCAGAACGCTGAGGAGCACCCGAGCGCTGCGGGGCGCCATCGCGCCGCGGGGCACCATCACGCTTCGGGGCACCCTCGCGATTCGGGGCGCCATCACGCCTCGGCGCACCATCACGAGGCGCGGATCCGTCACGACGCGGAGCGCCGTCGCGCTTCGGAGCGCCCGGCTTCTTGCCGCCAGCGCCCTGCGGGCCGCCGGATCGGCGCGGACGATCATCCCGCTGGGGGCGATCGGAACGTTCAGCCATGGGTGACTCCTCGAGCTCGTGCTCCGCGTCGACTGCTCGACGCCTCTCAACATGGTGCCTTAACGCGAAATGGCCACCCATCACTGGGTGGCCATCTCACAAAGAAGTCCGGCGGTGTCCTACTCTCCCACGAGGTCGCCCTCGCAGTACCATCGGCGCAGAAGGTCTTAGCTTCCGGGTTCGGAATGTAACCGGGCGTTTCCCCTTCGCTATGGCCGCCGAAACACTATTGATTTATCAATCGTTTACGGACAGTCATGCCAAGCATGATCTGTGCGTAGTTCTCGACCGTAAATCGAGAACCACAAAGTGGACGCGAGCAGCAACTCATTCTCCAGAAAGAGGTGTTGTCAAGTTATCGGCTTATTAGTACAGGTCAGCTGCAAGGGTCTTTAGTCCCCTCTTCCACATCCTGCCTATCAACCCAGTAGTCTAGCTGGGAGCCTCTCGCCCGAAGGCATGGAAGTCTCATCTTGAGGCCGGCTTCCCGCTTAGATGCTTTCAGCGGTTATCCATCCCGAACGTAGCTAATCAGCGGTGCTCCTGGCGGAACAACTGACACACCAGAGGTTCGTCCAACCCGGTCCTCTCGTACTAGGGTCAGATCCTCTCAAACTTCCTACGCGCGCAGCGGATAGGGACCGAACTGTCTCACGACGTTCTAAACCCAGCTCGCGTACCGCTTTAATGGGCGAACAGCCCAACCCTTGGGACCTACTCCAGC
>JAIWOM010000216.1 GCA_020216895.1 Microcella sp. | reverse complement strand
CGCACGGCCTCCTGCACGAGGTCGTCGGCCTCCTGCCGGGCGCGAGCGATCGTGCCCTCCGCCTCCCGGGCCGCGGTGTCGGTCAGGTGACGCGAGCGCTCGGCGGCCTCGTCGACCATGCGCTGCGTGCGCTCGGCGGTCTCGGCCTGCAGGCGCTGCGCCTCGGTCTGGGCCGCTGCCCGCAGCCGCTCGGCGTCGATGTCGGCCTGGCTGATGAGCCGGGTCGATTGCTCCTCGGCGACCCGCAGGGTCTGCTCGAGCTTGGTCCCCAGCCCCGAGTACGTGGGGCGGCCGACCTCGTCGAGCTCGGCCTGCAGGTCGTCCACGACCGCCTGCAGCCGCGCGACCTCCTTGGCGGTCTCGGCCCGGTCGGTGTTCGACTTGATCAGCTCGCGCCGGATCTCCTGGAGCGCCCGGTCGACCTCCTCGCGCTTGTAGCCGCGCATCTCGGTCCCGAAGTCGTACTCAGTCTCAGCCACGTGCCGTCTCCCGGTGGTCGGTGGGGGGAACGTGTCGAGTGTAGTCGGCGCGACGCGCGCGTTTCCGGGCCGATCGGCCCCGGATGTGCGCGATCTCGTCACGTCGACCGGGCATCGGGCCCGCATCCGCTATTCTGGAATGTCTTTGTTCTGCTGGACGCCCGTTCGTCACCGACGGGAAACGCCCGATGTCGAGCGCAGGAGCTCGGCGCACCGCGCCGACGTATCGCACCGCATGCTCCCCGTTTCGGGCCCGCGATCACCTGGGATTGCGGCGCCAGCATGAGAGGAGTGGACCCGTGCGATTCATCGCCGCGATCGTGTTCGTCGTCGTCGCCGTCGTCGGCGTCGGGCTCGGCGTCGCGCAGCGCACCGTCTGGGCGCCGCCCGACCGCGTGACGGCCGACCTCGTCATCGAGTCGCCCGCGCCGGTCACCATCATCACCGGAGAGGCCCTCAACGCCTACGAGGGCCGGCAGACCTTCGCGGTCGAGGGCGGCGTCACGGCCGCGCCGCTGCCCGAGCCGGAGCCCTCCGAGACGCCGGTCCTCGGCGAGAGCCCCGCGCCCTCCGCCGACCCCGACGCACCGACGGAGACCACGGCCATCAGCGCCGCCTACGGGCGGTCCTCCGACGTCATGGCCTGGGTCGGCGACGCGGCCCACAACCTCGTGACCTGGGATGCGGAGAACGGGGTCTTCGTCACCGAGACGATCGCCGGCACCGAGACCACGGTGCCCGAGCCCTTCGGCGGCGACCTCTGGTACGGCGACTTCCAGGGCGAGGGCACGCTCGGCTTCACGGTGAACGTGCCGGACGACGTCGCGGTGCTCATCGTCTCCGACGGCACGTTGCCGGCACCGCAGGCGTTCTCCATCACCTGGCCGCTGGATTCGAGCACGCCGTTCTCGACCGTGCTGATCCTCATCGGGGTGGGCGCGCTCGTCATCGGCCTGCTCCTGCTCCTCTGGGCGCTGATCCACATGCGCCGCCAGCGCGGACCGCGCCGGAAGTCGCCGAAGATGCCGAAGGTGCCGAAGCCGTCGCGCTACCGCCCGATCTCGGCCCGCCCCCTGCTCGGCCGTCGCCCGAAGGGGCGCCGCGCCGCCGGTCGCATCGCGCTCGTCCCCACGCTGCTCATCGGCGGCCTTCTCCTGACAGCCTGCACGGGCGGCTCGGCGGTCATCGTCAGCTCTCCGACGCCCGTTCCGACCGACGTGGTCGAGACCCCGGAGACCGCGGTCACCGAGAACCAGCTCTCGCGCATCGTCACCCGGGTGGGGCAGACCGTCGCCCAGGCTGACGGCGAGCTCAGCAGTGCGATCGCCGAGACGCGCCTCGCCGGCCCGGCCCTGGCGCTGCGGACCGCCAGCTACACGGTCAAGGACGACGAGTCGGACTACCCGCTGCTGCCCGAGTTCCCGACCGAGTCGGTCGTGCTCGCGCTGCCTGAGCGCCTCCCCGCCGAGGGCGATACCTGGCCGCGCCGCGTGTTCGCGATCGTCCGGGCGCCCGCGACGGTCGACGACGAGGGCGTCGAGACCCAGGCACCCCCGCTCGCCATGGTGCTCGTGCAGGAGGACCCGCGCAGTCAGTACAAGGTGCACTACGCGGTCACCGTCACCCTGCCGGAGGACGCCCCGCGCCCGGAGGTGGCTCCCGCTGAGCTGGGTGCCCCGCTGCTGCGGCCGAACACGCCGCTGCTCGCCGTGACCCCGGAGGCCGTCGCGGCCGCCTACAGCGACGTGCTGCTGAACGGCGACGAGAGCGAGTCGTACCTGCTCTTCCAGACCGAGGGCGACCCGCTGCTGGCGCAGATCGGCGCGGCGGCGAAGGCGGCGCGCCAGGCCGACCTGCCCGATTCGGCGCGCCTGTCGTTCTCGAACGCGATCGGCGAGGCGGAGATCTTCTCGTTCGTCACGACCGACGGCGGTGCCCTCGTCATGGCCTACCTGCTCGAATCGGAGACGGTGCGGCCGACCGAGGCCGGGGCCGCCGTGAACGCGCCCGACTCGGTGGCGGCGCTCGCCGGCCGCTCGCAGAGCACCACGGGCATCCGGGCCACCTACGGAATCCAGGTGCTCTTCTCGGTGCCGGCCGTCGGCATCGAGGGGCCCGTCGTCATGCTCGGCTACACGCAGGGTCTCATCGCCGCTCGGGAGGTCGACTGATGTCCGATCCGTCGCTCGGTCCGTCCGCGCTCCGCGGCGCTGTCGACCTCTCGGGGCTCGTGCGCGCCGCGCAGCAGCCGGCCCCCGCATCCTCCGGTGCTCCCGTGCCCGGCGGCGTGGTGCGCGAGGTCGACGAGCAGTCGTTCCCTGCCGTCCTGGAGCTCTCGCGCACCGTTCCGGTGATCGTCGAGTTCTACGCCGACGGCATCGCACCCGCGCTCGGGCCGCTCGTGACCTCCTACGGCGGCCGCCTGCTGCTGGTGACCATCGACGGCAACCGCAACCCGCAGCTCGCGCAGGCGTTCCAGATCCAGCAGGTGCCCGCCGTGGTCGCGCTCATCGGCGGCCGTCCGGTCCCGCTCTTCCTCGGCATGCCGAGCGAGCAGGAGGTGCGCGGGGTGCTCGACCAGGTGCTCGAGGCCGCCGCGCAGAGCGGCGTCACGGGCACGGTGCCGCTCGACGGCGCCGCCGACGAGCCCGCGGAGGAGCCGCTGCCGCCGCTGCATCAGGAGGCCTACGACGCGATC
>JAIWOM010000215.1 GCA_020216895.1 Microcella sp. | reverse complement strand
GCGCTGCCGGTCGTGCGCGGCGCCCATCGCGGCGCGCTACGCGGTCGTCGAACTCGCCACGGCCCTGAGCTTCGCCGGGCTCGCCGCCCTCGTCGCGCCGCGCATCCTCGCCGCAACGACCCCGGCCGACGTCGCGGCTGCGGTGCTCGAGCTGGTCGCGCTGCTGTGGTTCGCCGGCATCAGCATCGCCCTGACCGCGATCGATCTCGAGACCCATCGCCTCCCCGACCGGATCGTGCTGCCCTCCTATGCCGTGCTCGCGGTGCTGCTCGGTTCCGCCGCGCTCCTCACCGGAGCGGGGGAGGCGGCTGGGCGGGCCGCGGCCGGGGCGGGCATCCTGTTCATCTTCTACTTCGCCCTCGCGCTTATTTCGCCGCGCGGCATGGGGATGGGCGATGTGAAGCTCGCCGGCGTCATCGGGCTCGTGCTCGGGTGGGTCGGCTGGGAGGCGCTCGCCGTCGGTGCGCTCGGAGCGTTCCTGCTCGGAGGCCTCGCGGCCCTCGTGCTGATCGCGGCGCGCCGGGCGCGTCGCACCACGGGAATCCCCTTCGGGCCGTGGATGCTGGGGGGAGCCTGGGTGGGGATCCTGCTGGGTGAGCCGATCGCGCGGGGGTATCTCGCGCTGTTCGGACTGGACTGAGAGGACGGCGATGGCAGGCGGAGTAGTCGGAGTCGACATCGGCAGCTCGATGCTGCGCGCGGTCGAGATCGACGACGCGAGCAAGGCGCGTCCGACGATTCTGCGCGCCCACGAGGTCGCGCTGCCGGAGGGATCGGTGAAGCGCGGCGAGGTGCTCGAGGTGCACACCGTGGCCTCGGCCTTCAAGCGGCTCTGGGCCGCCGGCGGCTTCCGAACGAAGGACATCGCCCTCGGCATCGGCGGGCAGAGCGTCATCGTGCGCGACCTCGCCGTGCCGCGCATGCCGCTCGCCCAGATCAAAGAGTCGCTCCCGTTCCAGGTGCAGGACCTCCTGCCTGTGCCCATCAACGACGCGGTTCTCGACTACTACCCGATCTCCGAGGGTCAGGGCGAGTCGGGCCCGATCGTCAACGGGCTGCTGGTCGCTGCCTTCAAGCAGGCGGTCACGACCAACGTCACCGCTGCGACCCTCGCCGGCCTCAACCCGGTCAGCATGGACCTCCTGCCGTTCGCGATGACCCGCGTGCACAGCCTGTCGAGCCCGACCAGCGGGTTCGCGGTGCACATGAACATCGGCGCCAACGCCACCTCGATCGTGATCGTGCAGGCCGGCGTGCCGCTCTTCGTCCGTATCGTGCCCGCGGGGGGCGATGACGCCACGCGCGCCCTCATGACGCGACTGAGCCTCCCGCGCGACCGCGCCGAGGCGCTCAAGCGCGATCTGGGCTTGACCTCCGTCGGCACCACCGACGACGAGCGCATCGCCGCCGAGGTCATCCACGAGGCGACCAGCGAGCTGCTCACCGCGGTGCGCAACACCCTCGCCTACTTCGCCGGTCTGCGCTCGGGCGTGGCCTTCGATCACCTCTCCGTCGCCGGCGGAGCGACCCGGATGCGCGGCTTCGCCAGTGCCCTGGCCGAGTCGACGCGCATCTCGGTCGTGCCGGTCAACCCGCTCGCCGGGGTGACCGCCTCGCGCGCCCTGCGCGGCAAGGCCAGCGACGAGGAGATGCAGACCTGGATCACGGCGATCGGCCTCGCGGTGGGGAGCGGCGCATGAGCAAGCGCGAGAAGTCGGAGGGCGGGGCCCTCATCTACGGCGGCATCCCCCGGGCGAACCTCATGCCGCCGGAGGTCGCGCAGCGCCGACGCGAGTCGACGCGGCGCCGATCACTCATCGCCCTGAGCGGCCTCGTGGTCGCCGTCGTCATCGGCGGGGTCGTCGCCTCGTTCCTGTACGCGGCGGCGGCCGAGCAGCGCCTCGCCGCAGAGCGCCGCATCACCGATCAGCTCCTGGCGACGCAGCTCGAGTACGCCGAGGTCACGCAGATCCGCGGCGACCTCCAGACGATCGTGACGCTCCGGCAGCAGCTGGCAGAGGTCGAGGTGCTGTGGGCGGATGCTCTCGCCCCGTACCTCTCCGTGATCGGTGAGGGCTCGTCGGTCAACGAGCTGACCGTCCGCAGCGACCAGCCGGCGCAGCCGCCGCTTGGTGTCACCGGTCCGCTCCGCGAGCCGCGGGTTGCGACCGTCAGCATGATCATCCGCACGTCCGAGGTGCCGCGGCCCTGGGTGTGGATCCGCGCCTGGGAGCAGCTCGACATGTTCGCCGATGCGAGCATCGACCGCGTCACCCTCAACCAGGGCGACAGCTACGACGTCGTGGTCACGATCAACCTCAACGCCGATGCGCTCTCGCAGCGCTTCGCCCCGGAGGGGGCTGATGCGGCCGACGGCTCCGACGGCACCAGTGAGGAGGACGACCAGTGAACTCGGCATCAACGCGCATCTGGAGCTTCGCCACCGTCCTCCTGATCATCGTCGTGGTGGCTCTGGGATGGTTCCTCGGTATCGCGCCGAAGCTCGCCGAGGCGGCCCGCTTCGACTCCGACCGCCTCGCCGTGCAGGCGCAGAACGAGGTCACCCGGGCGGCGATCGCTCAGCTCGAGGCCGACTTCGAGCGCATCGATGAGCTGCGGTCCGAGTTCGCGCTGCTCCGTGCGGAGTTCCCGACCCAGGCCGAGTACGACGACGCGGTGCAGGAGTTCATCACGTCGCTCCTCGCCGAGGACCTCGTGCTGCAGAACCTGCAGATCAACGAGCCCTCCCCGACGAGCGCCGCCGTGCTCGGACCGGACGAGGTCGCTCCCGAGCCCGAGATCGACGGTACCGGTGTGCTGCCCGTCGGCTCGCTGCTGCTGGTGAGCACGTCGGTCACCGTCTTCGGGCCGCTCGATGACGTCCTCGCCTTCGTCGACGCGCTGCAGCTCTCTCCGCGGTTCGCTGTGATTCCGACGTTCACCTTCGGCGCCGAGGGCGCCGACAGCGGAGAAGCGACGATCACCGTCTTCATCTATGTCGTCTCGGGCGAGGACCTCGTCGATGTGCCGCCGGTTCCCGAGCCTGAGCCCGAGCCGTCCGCGACGCCGACCCCGGGGGCGACGGACCCGGCCGCGACCCCGACGCCGGGGGCGCCGACGCCGACCCCGACCCCGACGCCATAGGGCTCCGGGATGCCCGCGCCGGGCATCCCGGAC
>JAIWOM010000214.1 GCA_020216895.1 Microcella sp. | reverse complement strand
CGACGGCGCCGTCGCTCGCGGCCCGACCGGGGCGCACGACGACGACCCCGACCGCATCGGCGATGGCCGCGGCGACGGTCAGCCAGGCATCGCCGGGGTGCGGCACGAGCACGAGCCGGTCGAGATCGATGCCCATGCCCTCGGCCGCCTCGACCCCGAACTCGGGCATGCCGATGACCGCGCACCACGAGCCTGCCTGCGAGGGGCCGACGAGCAGAGCCATGACGAGGGCGCTCGAGGGGCTGAGCGCGTAGACGGCGCCCTCGCGCAGCCCGCCGCCGGGCAGCAGGTCGGCGATGGCCTCGTGCGTGGGCATGAGCCGGGTGTCGAGCCGGGTGCGCTGCAGCGCGTCGATGCGCGCCTGCAGCTCGTGCACGGTGTCGACCGCACGAACCCGCGCAGCGCCGACAGCGGGGTCGACGACGGGGGAGAGCGCGAGGGCGGGCACGTCTCCATGATCGAACATACGTTCGAATATGGCAACCTGCACCGACATTCGTCCGGCGTGTCGCGAGACCAGCAGGCGACGACACCGAAGCCCTTCCAGAACGGCGGATGCTCGTGAATCAGCATCACGTGCATCCGCAGTTCTGGAAGGGCAGACGACCACCCGGTCGCGCCGCAGAGCGGGCGCGCCCGACGAGACCTACTCGCGCGAGAGCTGCCAGGCCGAGTCGAGCTCGGCGAACTCGGCGGCGTAGCAGCGGGCGTCATCGTCGCCGGAGATCGCCTCGATTCTGTAGTCGACGACCTCAGCCTCGCGGTCGACCACCCCAACCGACCAGCCGCTCGCCTCCATGCAGGCGACGTAGCGGTCGAGACCCGCGAGGTACTCCTCGCGCGTGACGACACCGTCGGCGAGAGCATCGGCCTGCGCCTCCGACGGCTCGACCGGTGCGGGCAGCACGGCCCACGACACCCAGACGACGTACCGATCGGCGCCCTGCCCGCGAACCGTGACCGACTGCGGGCCATCGCCGTTCAGGTCAAAGTTCAGGTCGAACAACTGACTGAAGCCCCCGACGCTCTGTACGCCCTCGTTGGCCGTGTCGCACTGCACCCAACTCTCGGGCACGTCGTTGATGACGATGTCGTACCGCCCGACGTCGAGGCACTGCACCCGAAGGGCGAGACCCGTGGCCTCTGCGGGCCGGTCATCGAGCCGGACGACCGTCTCGCCCGAGCCGGTGACCACCAGAGGAGCCCCGAGCATCTCTGCGCCGGGGAAGGTGATGACCCGCAGCTCCTCCATCGAGTACTCGACGGTTGAGGTCGGCGTGAGCATCCCGGTCGCCGCGACGGCGCCACCGGTCGTGGCACCCGCCAGCGCGAAGGCGAGCACGGCGGCGACCGCGACACGGCCCGTCATGACCGTGCGGGTGCGGGGCGCCGACTCGGTGGCCTGAGCGACGAGCTCGGCGCGCAGCACGGCGGTGCGCGAGGGGATGCGGGGGTCGGTGTCAAGCGTCATGAGCGGCTTCGTCCAATCGAGTGAGAGGTGCAGCGGGCGGGGAGAGTCGGTCGGCGAGGCGGCGCTTCGCACGGGAGAGACGGGATTTCACGGTGCCCACGGGCAGGGAGAGAACATCGGAGGCCTCGCGGTCGCTGAGCCCCTCAAGCACGCAGAGGGTGACGATCTGGCGATCGGCGAGGGAGAGCTCGCGGAGCGCCGCACTGGCAGGGCCGTCGTCGTGGCGGTCGGCGTGATCAGCCACGGGCTCACCGGGCGGCAGCTTGGCAAGCAGGGCGCGGTGCCGGCGGGCGCTGCGGCTCAGGTTCTGGGTGACACGCGTGGCGGTGACCAGCAGCCAGGGCAGCAGCGACCCCTCGACGAGGCGAGCATCGCCCCGGCGGCGCCACGCCTCCAGGAAGGTGATCGCGACGGCGTCGTCGGCATCGGCGGGAACGGGCACGAGCCGCACCACGTGCCGCTGCACACGATCACGGTGCCGGTCGAAGACGCGGCCGAAGGCCTCACCCATCCCCTGCTGGGCGAGCGCCCAATCGACGTCGTCGCGCTCGCGCTCGGCGGGGGCCCTGTCGGCCGGAGGGATGCTCATACCCTGTAGTGTCCGGCATCGCCCGATTGGTTCCCCGCGGCCCGGCTCAGCCCAGCTCGGCCACCCGCCGCCGCAGGAACGCCGCGCCCGCCGCATCGTGCACGAGATCGCCCTCGACGACCACGTCGTACGGCCGGTCGAGCATGCCGTCACCGGGGCGCACATCGAGGTGCGCGACCGGGATGCCCCGCCGGTGCACCTCGTCGGCCATCCGGTAGTCCGTGCGTGAGTCGCCGGCCGACCACCAGCGCTCGGCCGTCACGCCCCGCGCGGCGAACCAGTCGAGGGCGCGCGCCGCCCCGCGGTCCTTGTCGAGCAGCACCGACTCCACGTCGGTCGAGATGATCGTCGAATCGCGGCGGAACCCCGGGCCGACGGCGAGCGACACGAGCAGGGCATCCACTTCGTCATCGAAGCGCCGCTGCGCCTCCTGATAGACCGCGGGGGAGACGTCGGTGCGCTGCTCGATCGAGATCATGACGTGCTTGCCCTCGTCGACGAACATTGTGTCGGCATAATGCTTGCGGGCGAGCCCCTCGACGGCCGCGCGCACCGCGTCCGGCACGGCGACCACGGTGTCGGTCTCCATCAGCCCGAGCCCGCGCGGGGTGACCGGCGCCCAGCAGCCGCCCTTCTCGAAGACGCCGAAGACGTGGGCCTCCGCATCCAGCCCGCCAGCCACCAGGGGTGCCACGACCTGCTCGCGCATGAAGGCGTCGCTGCGGCCGGTGATGAAGGCGATCGGGATGCCCGCTGCCGCGAGGGTCAGCAGGTCGTCGACGATCGAGCCGATCGCGATGCGTCGCTCGACCGGGCTCGCGATGGGGCCGTCGACGTCGAGCAGCAGACCGAAGGGCGCGGTCGCCATGTCAGAGCACCCGGTCGGTGTCGACGCCGCAGTGCCGCAGCACCTCCGCCGAGAAGCTCGCGGTGCCGATGGCGAGCACCACCGGCGCCGCGCGCAGCAGGCCGGGCAGCTCGGCGGCCGTCGCCCACTCGCCCGGCCACTCGGAGCGCTCGGGGTAGTGCAGGTGCACCCGCTCGAGCGCGACGAAGACGACGCGGCCCGACAGGCCGGCGGCCACCGCATCGTGATGGATGGAAATGAAGAAGTCGCTAC